>JALYWZ010000631.1 GCA_030852505.1 Myxococcota bacterium
GGCCGCGAGCGCAGGTACCGCGAGCATCGCGGCCGAGACAGCCAGCGCCGAGAACAGCGCGCGGAAGTACGAAGCCGGCGCGTCGTCCCGGCTGCGCCGCGCGAGCCACAGCGCCAGCGGCAACACGCACCACGCGAGCACCAGACCCGCGCCGAGCAGAGCGAGGAACTCGCTCATGGCTTCTTGCCCTTGCCCCGCGGTTCGAGCTTCTCGTCGATCGCGGCGCGCAGCCTCTCGAGATCCTTCTTCGAGAGCTGCTCGTCTTCGAGCAAGCCGACCACGAGCTCCTCCGAGTTGCCTCCGAACAAGCGCTCGACCAGATCGCGCAGGTGTTGGCGGCGCGCTTTCTCGGCGGGCACCAGGGGCTTGTAGACGTGCGCGCGGCCGCCGTCCGGGTGCGGCTCGTGCCCGACGTAGCCCTTCGTCTCCAGGATCCGCAGCATGGTCAGCGCGCTCGTGTACGCGACGGGGCGCGGCAGCGCTTCGACTACCTCGTGCACCGTGGCGCTGCCCTTTTCCCACAGCACCCGCATCAGCTCGGATTCGACGCGGGTCAGGATCGGCAGCTCTTTCTTGGTCGCGCGAGCCATGACTAAGGTTTTAGTACTAAGAGATTAGTTTGTAAATCCCGAGCCCCGTCCGTGGCGCGGTCTGGTAACTCTCCGCGTAACCCAAGGAATTCAGGAGCCGGCGTTCCAAGCAACTCTGCCCTTGAGCCCTGGGTGAGCGTGGGAAAAATGAGACAAGGAGTCGTGGGTTCCAAGCAGCAGCGCGTCGCGCTTCGGTCCATCTGGGTCGCGCTGCTGACGAGCTGCGCGCCCGCGGCCTCTCCGCCCGCAGACAGCGCGGTCGGCGTTCCGGGACAAGAAAGCGCGGGAGAAACACGGCCGACGCCGTCTGCGGTCGTTGCAGGCACGCCGCAACCCGACGCCGGGGTAGAGGTCGCGCTCCTGGATCCGGCGTTGCTGGCCGAGGTCGAGCGCCGTGGCTTCGGCCTGGGCGAGCTCGTGGCCGGCACGAAAGCGGGGAGCACGCGCGAGCTTTCGCGCCTGCCGGCCTTCGACAGCATCTTTCGGGTTCTGCGCGCCGACGTCCGCCGCGTGAAGCGCGAGCAGCCGCTGGCTCGGGTCACGTCGAGCCTCGGTTTTCGTCTGTTCGACGAGCGCTGGCTCGACGCGCCGCAAATGTCCTTCGCGCTCAGCGGCGTGTTCAATCGGCTCGATCGCCGCCCGTTCCATGCGGCGAGCTGCGGCGAGCTGCGCTTCGTCTACCGGCTCGGTTATCGGATCGAGCAGGGCAAGCGGCCGATGAGCTCGCGCTTGCCGATGACCGTCAACGTCGTGTTCTGGGTCGCGCCCGATGAAAGCGGGTGCCGGAGTGCCGCGAGCGCCTGGCGCCTGAAGGACGTGCCGGCATTCGAGAAGCGCGGCGGCGCGGGGCTCGAGCTCGGACGGGCGACGGCCGAGCTCTTTGGCTCGGGTCCGCTGTCCCCCGCGCAGCGCGCGCGCCTGCGCTTGAAATCGGTCGAAACCAACTTTCAAACGTTTCGACTCCAATCCTCGGTACAGACCAGCCTCGCCGGTCACATCGAGTACGGTCTGCGGGTGTTTCGGCCGCGGGACGACGACCCGACGCGCTTCAGCCCGGCGCCGATGGAAAACCTGCCGGACGTGGCCGCCCTCACGCGAGACGAAGCACGCCGTGCGGAGCTGCTCGCGTTCTTGAAGCAACCGGACGCGCTGGCCGCGCTCGATCGCGGCACGCTCGTGATCCCCGAACGGTTTCTCGCGACCGCGGCCACTTCATTTTCTCCGCGCGGCCTGTCGCGCACCGCGAACCGACCGTTTCGCCAGCTCTTCAAGCCGGAGGACTTCGCGGGCCTCGCGCTCGACCAGTATCAGACCATCGCATCCCCGGCGGCGTTGCTCCGGCGCCTCGACGGGACGAGCTGCATTGGTTGCCACCAGAGCCGCAGCATTGCCGGATTCCATCACGTCGGGTTCGACGCAGAAGACAGCCCACGCACCGCAGCGCTCGTCAGCGGCCTGTCGTCGCATCTCGCCGCCGAGCTCGAGCGCCGCCGCACCTACGTCGCCGCGCTGGCCGATGGGCGCGCTCCCGACGAATTCCGTCCCATCCCCGAACGTCAGGGGGTTGGCCGCGGCGAGGGCGCACCGTGCGGGCTCGGCGATCCCGGTTTTCGCGACTGGACCTGCGACGCGGGCCTTTCGTGCCTGCGCTTCGAAGACACGGAGCTCGGCGTGTGCAGCGCGCGGCCTCGGATCGGCTCAGCCTGCGAGTACGGGACGCTCACCTCCGCGGCAAAGCCCGCGCGCGATCGCGTGAAGCTCGAGAAGCACGGCTGCGGCAGCGGCCAGAAATGCTGGAACAACCTGTCGGGGATCCCGCTCGGAGCGTGCGTGGCGTCGTGCTCGGAGCTCGATGCTTCCGGCGTGTGCGGCGACGCCCTCGATGTGGACGGCTATCAGGAGTGCCTGCGGGGCAAACGCCCCGTCGAAGACTGCCAGGCAGAGTTCGTGTACCGCGTGGGCCTGCGCGCGTGCGACGTCAACACACCCTGTCGCCAGGATTTCGTCTGTGCTCGCAGCGGAAATCCCGACAAAGGGAAGGGCGTCTGCATTCCACCGTATTTCGTCTTTCCGCTGCGCCTCGACGGCTATCCTATCCCGAGCTGATGCAGCTCGACCCGACCCAACAGCAGGCCTACTTCGAGACGCTGCTCGACGAGTGCGTGCGGCCGAACCGCGACGCCGTGGCCGAGATCATTCACGGCGATGGCATCGCCGTCGTGTTGTTCCGCGCGAGCCCGCGCGTTCAGCAGGGTGCTCGCGCGATGGGATGGGACGGCGAAGCGCCGGTCTTTCGCCTGGCGGACGAGGCGCGCGAAAAAATGGCCGCGGGCAGCGAGGCCGCGGGCGACGCCGTCACCGCGCGCTGGATGCGCGCGTCACGCTCGGGGCGGATCTTCGTGATCGCTCACGACGGAGTGACGTGGCTGCTGAACTTCGACCCCGACGACGGTTACAGCCTCGAGCCGGCCGTCGAGAGCGAGTGACGCTGCTCGGAGCCATCGGCTATTGACCTGCGGCGAGCGGCCGCGTAACCATCGCCTCCGGTGGCTCCGTGATCGGAGCATGTGGGTTCGGTTTCTTTGGAGGAGATGGTGATGCAAATCTATTACTTGTTCCCGATCGTGTTGATGGCGGCAGGCCTCGCGTACTCGATGTACGTCCGCAAAAAGGCCATCGCCGACGCTGCCAACATGACCCCGGAGCAGGTCGCTCAGAAGTTCAGCGAGTTTTACGAGTCGTATTACGAGCTCCACCCCGGCGAGCGCATCGTCGGCAACTGGAGCGGAGTCGAGTATCAGGCGCCCGCCGGCATGGCTCGCCGCGTCGCGGGCGGCGTGCTCAACGCCGCTTCCGGCGCCTTGATCGGCGTCTCCGCGTACGTTCCGAACGTCCACGTCGGCCTCACCAACAGCGGCCGCGTGCTCGTCTCGCGCGAGTACAGCGACTTCGGCAAGCGCGGCAACTACAAGCACCACGCCGCCTTCGATCAGGGCGCCAAGGCGCTGCCAAAAGACGCGACCTATCCGGGTCAGGACATGGGTCCCCGCCCCGGCAACCCGTTCAACCCCTTGGTCTCGCTCGAGTTCATCCAGCTCCGCGCGCCGAGCGGCGACGTGTACGAAGCCTGGCTCTCGCCGCAGGGCGCCCGCTACGGTCAGAACGGCTTCAGCTCGATCGTGCAATCGCTCGGCTGAGCGAGGCGTCACGATTGCAAAACCACGGCCGCCACGCGAGCCAGCGCCGCCCGCCAC
>JALYWZ010000632.1 GCA_030852505.1 Myxococcota bacterium
ACCAGAGGGCGCGTGAGCGCGGCGTCGATCGCTTGCCGGAGCGGCGCCTCGAGCAGCATCGGCTGGTCGGCAACGAGCGCGCGGAAGGCTTCCGCGAGCGCGGCCGAGCTCCTGAGCTCTGCGAGCGCGTGCGACGCAGTCCTGAGCAGCTCGCGCAGGCGCTCGAGTGTCGCGTCCGGAGCGCTGCCCTTCACGAGCGCAAGCAACGCGCGCAGCCGTTTCAGCGCCTTTCTGGCCTCGTGCACGCGGTAATCGAGGGACCGCTCCGACGGCCCGGACAGGAGCTCTCGGGCGGCGTCGATTTCGGTCCGGAGCAGGCGCTCGACACCGCGCGGGAGCTCTTCGCTGCGCTTGAAGAGGAAGGCCAAGCCGTTCGGTTTTGGCGCGGCGGCGCGCGGGCGGCTAGTGTCATCGAGCAGGTTTTCCGTGACCTACCCGCTGACCTCCGTGTGGCCGAAGCTCGAGTCGCGGCTCGAGCGCGTGGCGCTCGGGGAGTTTCCGACGCCGCTCGAGCGCTCGCCCGTGCTCGAGGCCGAGCTCGGAAGCCCGGTGTTCTTGAAGCGAGACGATCTCTCGAGCCCCGTTTACGGCGGCAACAAGGTGCGCACGCTCGAGACCCTGTTCGGAGCGGCGCTAGCGCGCGGACAGCGCGAAATCGTCGCAGTGGGCGCGTATGGGTCGAATCACGCGGTGGCGAGCGCCCTCCACGCCCCACGCGTCGGGCTTCGCTCCGCATCGATCCTTTTCCCTCAGCCGCACTCGCTCGCCGCACTCGAGAACCTGCGCGTGTCCATCGCGCAAACGCCCCGGGTGAGCTTCGCCCCGCACTGGTCCTTCATTCCGCCGGCCATCTGGCTCGCGCGTCGCGCGGGGCGCGAGGTGATGGCGCCCGGCGGTGCGACGCCCGTCGGCGCGCTCGGCTACGTGAGCGCAGGGCTCGAGCTCGGCCTCGACTTTCAACGGCTGGGCTTCGAGCCGCCGCGCTGGGTTTATGTCGGCATCGGCTCGACCTGCACGACGGCGGGGCTCCTGGTCGGGCTCTGGCACGCCGCGCGGCTCGGGCTCGGCTTTCGTTCACCGCCCACGCTGGTCGCGGTGCGCGTCACGCCGTGGCCCGTGACGAGCCGCTTCCGCGTCTTGTCGCTGGCGGTGCGCACTTCCCGCCTGCTCGCCGAGCTGGCTGGAGACAGCTCGCTCGCGCTCGAGGGACGCGACCTGTCGGCAGGGCTCACGATCGATTCGAGCGAGCTCGGCGCCGGTTATGGCAAGCCAACCGAGCGCGGGCTGTCGGCCATCGAGTGGTTCCGGCGGCACCAGGGCTTTCTGCTCGACACGACCTACAGCGCCAAGTCCGCGGCGGCCTTCTTGCGAGCCGCACGAGACAGGAGCGACGCCCCGTGCGTCTTCTGGTCGACCAAGTCGACCGCCCCGCTGCCCGACGCGGCGTTCGAAGCGCGAGAGCTACCTTCGCGCGTGCGCCGCTGGCTGTCGGTGGCGGGCGCGCTGGAACGGCGCGGCTCAGCCGCCTGACGGCGCTGCCGGGCGGAAAATGCCCGTGATCATCTGCATCAGGTTGGCATCCACGCGCTCGTAGTAGTCGCGCAGGATTCGAACGGCTCGCTCTTGCTCGTGGGCCTCGATCGCGGGGATCAGCTCGCGCAGATGTTGCGGGAAGGTGGGCTCGAGCACCCACAACGCCGGGAAGCGATCCATCAGCTCGCGGTACGCCTCGAGGAAGGGATTGGCTATCCAGCGGACGGCGACCGAGTGACCCGCGTCGACCAGCGCGTCGAGCCAGCGCTGGAACTCGTGCGCCACCACCACGGCGTCGCTGCGCTCGAACGCGCCGATCAGCACCGCCGTCACCTGACGCAGCCGCTCGAGGTCGCTCGGCTGAGCGCGGCGGGCGGCGACGCGGGCGGCGAACTCGAGCACCATCAGGCGCGCCGGCAAGATGTCGCCGAGCACCAGCATCACCTCTTCGACGTTGCTCGCGTTCTCGAGGAAGGCGGGCAAGAGCTCGAGCGTGCCGGTGCGCCGGAAATCCGAGACGGTGACGCCCTGGCCGTGGCGCACGCTGACGAGCCGCCCCTGCTCGAGCATGCGCACCGCTTCGCGCAGCGTGTTGCGGTTGGTGTCGTAGCGCTGCGCGAGCTCGCGCTCACCGGGGAGGCGCTCCCCGGGCGCTAGTTTCCCGGACAGGATGCGGCCGCGCAGCTCGCGGCAGATCGTCGCCGCGATGTTGGACGAGGTCCCGCGTTGTTCGTCGTTCGACGCCGGAGTCTTACTCATGGGATTTTGCGCTCGTGAGAGCTCACATCAAGAACGTGGCTCCGAGCGACACGTACGGCGTGCCGAGGCGCACCACCAGGCCGACCGTATCCGAGAACAGGAAGCGGCCGCCGGCGAAGAACACGGGCTCGAACGGATCGAAGTCGCTGTCGTCGCACTCGTTGTTGTCGAAGATCGGACAGGCGCCGTCGAAGCTCCACTTGCGATACATGAACGCAGCGCCGGGCTCGGCGAACACACTGACCACGGGGGTCAGAAAGAAGTTCCACTGCGCGACGATCGGTACCCAGACGAAGCTCGCGCCGCAGTCCGCGTTGCCCCACGTCTCGTCGCAGTTGTCGAAGTTGACCCAGTCGAGCCCGAAGCCGATGCCGATGTTGTTGTTGATCTGCGGGACCGGGCCGTTGTGCACGAGCGGGATCGTCGCGCGCAGACCCAGGCCGAAGCCTTCGTCGTCTCCGCGCCAGTCGCGGTCATGCTGGATCACCAAGTGGGGCTCGAGCTCGACCGAGTAGTGGGGGTGCGCGCCCGGGCGCTTGATCTGACACTGACCCTGCTGGGCAACCAGCAGCGCGGCCGCGGCCAGGGCGACTCCTGTGAGGAGGCGAACAGCCGAGCGGACGAGCTTCGGACGGGGGCGGGTTTGGCTCGTGAGCATGGCCGGGAATGTAGTACATCGCATCCCGAAACCATTGAGGATTTCTAAGCTTCTGCTGGAGAAGCGAGACGGGAACGCAGTTGGGTCACGACTGCGTCCGCTTCCGCCGCAATTTGGGGGCGGCTGCAGGCGACCCAGGCGGCGACCAGGGGCTCGTCCCGATCGCCGAACGAAAGGCGCGGGTGTGTTTCGAGCGCGCGCTTCAGGCGGCGCGCCACGAGCCCGGGCTCCGAGTTTCTGGACACGCCGCGAGCTGCGAGGTCGTAAGCCAGGCGCCGGAGGCGGTTCGCATCGAGCTGGGCCTCGAGCCCGGCGAGCTCGGTGTCCGACGCGTGGAGCGCCGCGAGGTAGGCGCGCTCGACGGCGGGGTCCCGACCGAGTGATTCGTCGAGCAGGATCTCCGTGCCGATGTGCGCGATCGCTCGCGCGGGACCCCGGCCGAGCCCGAGCTCGGACAGCGCGACACGGGCCCGGTCCTGCATGCCGAGAAAAGCCGGGGCCGAGTGAAACGCGGCGTCGGTCGCGTGGTGCAGCGCGATGCCGCGAGCCAGCAGCGACTCGGCGGCGTGGGGCGGGCGAAGACGCAGCATCGCCGAGAGGTCGGGCAGCATCGCGCCCAGCACGAACGCAGGACTGCGATCGAACCAGCAAGCGACCACGGCGTGACCGAAGAAATTCACCTGGTCCCAGCATGTCGCGCCCGGGGCTCGCTGGCGAGCTATGCTTCGGGTCTGCCGAAGATGGACCAGGTCCGCGTCGATCGCTGGCTGTGTGCAGCCCGGATTTTCAAATCCCGGACGCTGGCGCACGACGCTTGCGAGGCAGGGCAGGTCGAGGTCAACGGGGCGGAGGCGCGAGCCAGCCGGGCCGTGCGCGTCGGAGACGAAGTCCAGG
>JALYWZ010000113.1 GCA_030852505.1 Myxococcota bacterium
GCCGAGGTGATCGCGCTGTGCGACACCAACGGCGGCGGCTTGCCGTGGACGATCGAGCCCGCGGCCCGGCGTGCGGTCGAGGCCGTCCCCGGCGTGCGCATCGGCGCGCACGTCCACGACGACACGGGCTGCGGCGTGGCCAACACGCTGGCCGTGGTCCAGGCCGGCGGCCGCCACGTCCAGGGCACGATCAACGGCTACGGCGAGCGCTGCGGCAACGCCAACCTCAGCGTGATCATCCCGAACCTCGAGCTCAAGCTCGGCTACCGCTGCCTCGAGCCCGGAAAGCTGCGGGACATCAGCGAATTGTCGCGGTTCGTCGCCGACATCGCCAATCAGCACCTCGACCCGCAGACGGCCTACGTGGGCAAGAGCGCCTTCGCCCACAAGGGCGGCGTCCACGTCGCGGCCATGCGCCGGAACGAGAGCAGCTATCAGCACGTCGCGCCGGAGCTCGTGGGAAACGCCATGCGCGTGCTCGTGAGCGAGCTGTCGGGTCGCGCCAACGTGCTCTCGAAGGCCGAAGAGCTCGGCATGACGGTCGACGCGGGCACCGAGGCCGAGGCACTGCAAGACATCAAGGCGGCCGAAGCCCGCGGCCTCTCGTTCGAGAGCGCCGAAGCGTCGGTCGCGCTGTTGCTCCAGCGCAAGAAGGCCGACTACACACCGCTGTTCGAGATCCTCGATTACCAGATCCAGGTCGGCAAGCGCGGCGCGAGCGACACCTTCGCCGAAGCCGTCGTGAAGATCCGCGTCGGCGACGAGCTCTTGCACACGGCCGCCTCCGGCAATGGCCCGGTCGGCGCGCTCGACGCGGCGCTCCGCAAGGCGCTCTTGCCCGTCTACCCGATGGTCAACCGCATCCACCTCGCCGATTACAAGGTGAGGATTCTGGACAGCGCGTCCGGCACCGGAGCCATCACCCGCGTGCTGCTCGATAGCCAGAGCGACGAGGGCGCCTGGAGCACGGTCGGCGCCTCCAGCAACATCATCGAAGCCTCGCTCGAGGCCCTGATCGACTCCATCGAGTACGGCCTGCTCCGACAGGGAGCCAGCCCTCCGACCGAGCCCCTGTCCGGCGAAGCCCGCGCGCTCGCGCGAAACAGCGATCCTCCCCCTTCCCTCAGGGCTGCGTCCGCGGCAGTGTTGCCCCGCTCATGAAAGCCAACATCGTTCTTCTCCCGGGCGACGGCGTCGGTCCCGAAGTCGTCTCGTCGACCCGTCAGGTTCTGGATGCGGTGGCCAAGCGCCACGGTCACGAGCTCGCGTACTCGTCCCACCCGATCGGCGGCATCGCCATCGACGAGACCGGCAACCCCTTGCCCGATTCGACGCTCGACGCGGCGAAGAAGGCCGACGCGATCCTGCTCGGCGCCGTCGGCGGCCCCAAGTGGGACGATCCGAACGCCAAGACCCGCCCGGAGAAGGGCCTGCTCGCGATCCGCCAGGGCCTCGGCCTGTACGCGAACCTGCGCCCCGTGCGCAGCTTCAAGGAACTCGTTGCCTCGTCGCCGCTCAAGCCCGAGCGCATCGAAGGCGTCGACCTGCTCGTGCTGCGCGAGCTCACCGGCGGCCTCTACTTCGGCAAGCAGTTCCGCGAGCAGACCGAGCGCGGCGTGAAAGCCGTGGACACGCTCGAGTACGTGGACTTCGAAATCCGCCGCGTCGTGCGGCTCGCCTGCTCGCTCGCGCGCGCCCGCAAGAAGAAGGTCACCTCCGTAGACAAGGCCAACGTCCTCGAGTCCTCGCGCCTCTGGCGCCAGATCGCGACCGAGGTCTCCAAGGACTTCGGCGACGTCGCGATCGAGCACCAGCTCGTCGACTCCTGCGCCATGCGCCTCGTCACGGCGCCCGGTAGCTTCGACGTCCTCGTCACAGAGAACATGTTCGGCGACATCCTGTCCGACGAAGCCGCCGTGCTCACGGGCTCGCTCGGCATGCTCCCGAGCGCCAGCCTCGGCGAAGGCAAGCTCGGCCTCTACGAGCCGATCCACGGCTCCGCCCCCGACATCGCCGGCAAGGGCATCTGCAACCCGATCGGCACCATCCTCAGCGGCGCCATGCTGCTCCGCCACAGCCTCGGGCTCGAAGCCGAAGCCAAGAGCATCGAGCTCGCCGTCGAACGCGCCCTCGCAGCCGGAGCCCGCACCAAGGACCTCGGCGGCTCGAACCCGCTCTCCACGCAAGCGATGACGGACGCAGTGCTGGCTCAGCTCGAAAAGTGAGCTGAGCTCGCCTCCCGGGAGCGGGCGTCGTGGAGCTCGCGTTCTCGACGGTGGTGGTGGGAGAGATCTTGTTCGGGTTTCGCAATGGGACGCGCTACGACAAGAGAGCGTGCGCGGGTCACCCGTGACCGTGCTCCGAAAATAAGCGCGCTCTCGTCGCTGGCCGATCAGCCATCGTGTTCGCTGAGAGAAGCGACACCGTCTAGGGTATCGGACGGGGGCCGTGGATGCCGGGGGCACCTAATCGGAGCCACATCTCGATGCGTTTCAACCGAGCAACCCTGTTTTCTGCCTCCTGCCTGGCCTTCGCGTGCAGCAGCGATCCGCTGACATCAAGAGAAGGGGACGCCGAGATCCCCGTGGAGAGCGCGCCGCCTCCTTCCCTGTCCACTACGGACGCCGCAGGCGCACATAACCCCGGACCTCCGGCACTGGGCTCGGCCACGCTCGGGCTCGAAGGCGAAGATCTGATCCTCGACTACCGGAACCTCACGGATTCGGCGGGGACGCTGCGCGCCAGCGCGCTCGTGGAAGGCCCGGACGGGCTCTTTGCCACGGAGAGCCGCGAGCTCGGCCGCTTCGAGCCAGGGGAGAGCCCGCGCTTTCGATTGCCCCCTGCCGACGTGGCCGGGCTCGACGTGCGCGCGCAGCCGTGGACCGACGCGCGCGTGAACTTCGAGTACGAGCTCGACGACGGACGCCTCGGCGGCGATCAGGTGTCCCTGTTCGCGGAGCACGGCAAGGTGACCGCTCCGCGCGAGGTCATCTCGAGCGGCAAGGGGCATGGCGCGTTCGCCAACACCCCGCCTGTGTACGACACCGTCAAAGCGGGCGAGACGTTCTCGATCTGCTTCAGCCACGTGATCGCGTTCGCCGACACCGAGCCGCGGAACATCGACTATTTCCGCTCTTCGGGGAGCTACATCCTCCCGGCCTACGGCATCGCCGTGCGCGGCACCGTCAACGGCGTCTCGCAGACCGTGTATTCGAACGGAACGGCGGGCTGCGCCACCTTCCCGCGCACGCCTGGGAGCTGGACGTTCACGGTAGGCCTCGACAGCAAGAACTTTCCGACCAACGTGAGCGAATTTCGCATCGTCGCCCGGAACGATGCCGGCTCGATCCCGACCAAGCAACTCGGGCCCTTCACCGTCACCTCGAGCACGACCGCCCTCGGCGGCCAGCTGATCACGATGGCGGCCGGCGACGACACGACTCTCCAGCACATGTTCGCGATGACCCAGCACACGATCCGTCGCGCGATGAGCCTAGGAACGGTGCTCAAGCCGAACAGCACCCTCACACTGAAGTTCACCACCGGTTCCAACGAATACATCCACTCCACGCGCACGGTGCTGATCAACCGCAACGCCGCCAAGAACCGCGGCCCGGTTTCTCACGAAGTGGGCCACTGGATCCATCGCGGCTGGATGACGACGACCTCGACCGGAAGGAACGACACCTATTGCACGCCTGGTGGCAGCCCAACGTGCACCGTTCCTCCGGCCGACGGCTGTTCGCGCACGCCGGGTGGCAGCCACGGACAAGAGATGATCGAGTGGGACAGCGTTGCCCACCTCGAGGGCATCGCCGATTTCTTCCGCGTGCTCGCCTTCAACAACACGACCGAAGAGGCTCCGAACGGCGGCGCCAACTGCGTCTTCCCGGGCTGGGCCCTGGGCGTGGCCGAGCGGCTGTGGAACTGCGACGCGGTGGGCCTCTACCTGAAGACGGGAGCCACCGGTGGCAACAATTGTTACGAATGGACGCGCTCCATCTTCAACTACGTCGGCAACGAATACGATTGGACCAAGGCGTATTGGGACCTGTTTGCGGACGAGGTCGGTCTCGGAAATGCCCGGCTCCGCAACTACCTGGCCTACGAAGAAGCAGCGACTGGCTGGGGCAAGGGCAATCACAACGGCACCATCCGCGCTCCGATGAAAGGCACCGCCATGGAATCCGCGTTCCTGCGTGCGTGCGCCGGCAACATCTGGGACGGCACGACGCACTGACGCTCGCTCGCCTAGGCTCGGGTGCACGCCGCCCGGGCCGAGGGCAGCTCGGATGATTCTCTGCCTCGTTCGCAGGAGTGAGGACGATGGGCGACTTCCCAGCTGCTAGGGCTCGGTAGCCCGCAGGTGCTGACGAAACGGATGGATAAGCTGGGCATCCGTCTGCCGCCCTGAGGACTCGAACGAGGCGTGATGGTCGATTCTCGACTTCGTTCTTGACAGGTTTCGGAGCGCGCACGGGCTCGCCACCGTCGCTCGGACAATTTGCGCCGTGCACGCGCGCTGTGCGCCCGTTGCCCAAGCGTCCGCTCGCTCGAACCGGATCTTGGCGAGCCTGCTCGCGCACCTCGCCGAGGTCGAAGCCCGTGGCATCCACCGCACCCGCGCCTGCGCGAGCCTCTACACCTATTGCATCTACGAGCTGCGCTTCTCGGAAGACGAAGCCTTCCGCCGGGTCTCCGCGGCCCGCCTCGTCGGTCGCTTTCACGGAGGGCACGCCCGCAAACGACGACGAAACGGTGGAACCACCCGAAGCACCCGCGCTATCGGCCGAGCCCGAGCCCGCGCCAGCGCGGCTCGAACCTCAGCGCTACGGAATCCAATTCGAGGCCAGTGAGGAATACGTCGAGCTCGTCCAGAGAGCGAAGGCGCTACTCTCCCCTGCCGCGCCGGGCGCAGACCTCAGCGATCTGCACCTCCGCGCGATGCGCGCCCTGGTGGCCGAGCTCGAGCGCGAGAAGTACGCCCTGAACACGCCGCGGGCGCGGTCGTCCGCGGCCTCCCTGGGCGAACACGCAGACTCCGACCGGCTCGAATCGCCCAACCTCCGCGCCAGCGCGGGAGACACGTGCCCGCCGCGATCCGCCGCGCCGTCTTCGAGCGCGACGCCGGGCGCTGCACCTACCGGAGCGACGACACCGGCGAGCGCTGTCGAGAAACGGAGCGGCTGGAGCTACATCACACCCAAGCGTTCGCGCGGGGCGGAGAGCATCGGCTGGAGAACGTCACACTCCACTGCCGCGCCCACAACGCGCTCGCTGCCGAAGAGGATTTCGGAAAACCCTTCGTCGAACGCGCTCGTGACTCGAGCCGTCACGCCCGGTCTGCCCGTTATCGCTCTAAGAACGGGAAGTTATGAGGAATCGCGACACGGATCGCGACAGGATCGCGCCACCACATGCGCCAAACTCGCGCCACGACTTGCGCCATCGTCTTTTGTTAAGCTGGTGCGCTCCAAGACCAAGTTCTGGCAAATGCTGCAGGTCGCCGACAGCGTCACGCGCGCGCTGCGCGAAGACGTGGTCAGCCTGCTGCACGTCGAGGTCTCTGCCATGAACCCGAACCACTTCGTGGTGCGCCCCAAGCGGCGGCTCGTGGAGCAGTACGCGCAAAGGGCCGCTGGGGAGCGCGAGCAAGGCCTGATGTCGTCGGCGTCGAGGCTTCGGCAGTGGCACGCTGATCCTGGTCTCCTTTTCACCGCAGCGTCTCATGGACGCCACGGGTCTTCTCTAGCGTGCCGGCTCACGACAGCCACGCGGAGGAGACCATGCATCGAACTACGTTCAACAGCGTCCCGGCAGCTTGCCAAAAGATCATCCACCAGGCGGATTTCAGCCGCCGCAGCCTGCTTCGCAGCGTCTTCCTCGGCCTCGGCGCCGCCAGCATCCCGACCTGGGTGGTGCGCGCGGCGCGAGCCCAGCAGGCAGGGGGCGCCGAGCTGAACATCCCGTTTGGCCCGCTGGGAGCGCAGGATTTCGGGGAGCTCGTGCAGCAAGTGGTCGGCGACGACCTCAGCTCCGTCAACCACCAGCTGTTCGCACCGGCAGGCTTCGACGTTCGGGTGGTGATGCGGGCCGGGGTGGATCCAGTCACGAAGACGGCGACGGGGACGCTCGGCCACGTCAATCCGGACGGCGGAGCGGTCTACGCGACGGAGGACGGCGGTTGGGTCTACGTCTCCAACAGCGAGACGACACCGGGCGGCGCCGGAGCGATCCGCTTCGACGCTCAGGGGAACGTCATCGACTACTACCGGATCTGCAGCGGCACACGGAACAACTGCGCGGGCGGAAAGACGCCGTGGGGTACCTGGATCAGCTGCGAAGAGGTAACGGGCGGATACGCCTACGAGTGCGATCCGCTCGGAAGTCCCGCGACGCAGCGCCGGCTGGACGCGCTGGGCGCGCGCAACGGGCGAGAGGCCATCGCGATCGATCCGATCCACCACGTCTGCTACCAAACGCTCGACGCTTCAGCCGGCAAGTTCGTGCGTTTCGTCTCGAGCCCCGATGATCTAGAGCTGCGGCCCGATGGGATCACGCGCATGCGCCTGGAGCACGGCACGACGCAGCGCCTGTACATTCCCCCGTTCGCCGATCTTCCCGGCTACGACAACACGGTCGTCCCCAACGACGCGACGGGTAGCGCCCGCCTCCGGCAAGCACGGCCGATCGAGTGGGTATCCGACACCGGTACGAACGGCACCAACTTCAACGGTGCCGAAGGGATCTGGTACTACGAGATCCCCGAGGGCTTGCGCACGATCCCGAGGGCGGGCACGGTCCCGACGCGCGGCGTGATTTTCTTCGCCACCAAGGGCGACAACCGCCTGTGGGCGATCGACGTGGAGAACGAGCTGATCGAGCTCCTCTACGACACGCACAACGACCAGGCCTTCCAGAACCTCCGCAACGTGAACGGCGCTCCTGGAAACTTCAACCAGGTGGACAACGTCGTCGTGAGCCCGGGCGGAGACGTGCTCGTTGCAGAAGATGGGACGGCGATGCGCCTCGCCATCCTGTTCAACGGCCTACCAGCCAAGCTGTTGATGCAGATCACGACCGGGAACTCCGAAATCTGCGGCCCGGCCTTCACGCCCGACGGCTCCCGTCTCTACTTTTCGAGTCAGCGCGGTCCGAGCGGACCCGCTGGGACGGCGAGCTCGGGCGTGATCTACGAGATGACGATCCCGCCGCGGTATCGGAAAATCCAGAAGGCTGACCCGTTCAGCTTCGTCGAGCGGCTCGAGGTCGCTCCGGCCGTCACCGTCACCTCCGAGGAGGTGATCTTGGAGGGCTTCCACGGGCCTCTGGTGCTCACACTCAGCGGGCCGAGCTCCGCCGAGGCTCAGGTCAACGGCGGCGACTGGACATCGAGCTCGCTCGAGGTTTTCGCAGGAGACTCGCTGCGCGTTCGGCACGTGAGCTCGCCGAACATCGGGGAAGTCACCGAAACCGTGGTGGCCGTTGCGCTGGCGAGCGGCCTGGGCCGCACCGATGCGGTCTTGTACAGCGTGACCTCCGAGCCAGACACCGTTCCGGCAGCCTTCGACTTCGGTACCAAGACGTGCGTCGCAGGCAACACGCTGATTGAATCGGAGCCTATCGTTCTGACCGGATTCAATCTACCGACGAAAATCGTCGCCGGTCCTCACGTCGAGTACCGCATCGAGGGCGGCGCGTGGACGAGCGCGAAGGGGACCCTCGAGCCCGGTCAGACGCTCCAGGTGCGCCATCTGTCCAATCGGCCCAAGAACTCCGTGCGAAAGACGCACGTCAAAGTCGGCGGGGTGACCGGAAACTTCACGACGCGCACAGGCCGCTGAGCGTCGCGGATTCGACTCAGCGCACGACGCCGAGCTCCTCGATACAGAAAGAGAAGTCTGCCTCGCCCGCGACGATCGCTGGCAGCTTGAATTGCAGCGCATGGACGGCTGCGGGATCGAAGTCGTAGTCGATGCCGGAGCCGTTCCAGTCGTCTTTGTGCAGGCTGCTGAAGGACAGCGTGCCTTCGAGCTTCGGCGTGGACGTGCCGTCGGGAGGACCGATGATTTCGCACGATTCCTCGGCGCATTCGCCCTGGTACGCGGGGTCCATGTTGAGGACCCAGAGGGCGAGCGCGGGGGCAGTACCGCTGATGCGCCAGGCGACGCCTCGGACGTCGGCCGTGGTCGGGTTCCAGGTGTACTTGGTGTCGGGCGGTGTGTCGTCGGGGCCAGAAGCTTTGAAGTAGAAGCCGACGGCGATGCCCCAGTTCTGGAAGTTGGGGCCGGCGATGCACAGCGTGCCCGTCGCGCAGCGCGTTTCGGGATCCCAGTCGAGGGTCGCGCAGTCGTCGGCGTAGGCGTAGAAGCGACCGTCGATCGCGAGCTCGGCGTTGGGTTCGAGGGAGGCGGGGGCAAGCTCGCCGTCGAGAGCGAGCCAGGTGACGCCCGGGAGCGGCGCTGCGCCGCCGGTCGTCGTCCCACCAGTTGCCGTGCCGCCGGTAGCACTGCCTCCGCTCGCCGTGCCGCCCGTGTCTCTACCGCCCGTGTCTCTACCGCCGGTGGTTCCGCCGGTGGCGGCTCCACCCGTGGCCGCTCCACCGGTCGAGGGTTGGCCCGCTTCGCCTCCGCTGCCGCCAGCGTCAGCGCCGCCCGCCTCCAAGGAGGGCTCACCCGCTGACCCACCGGAGCTCGACAGTGAGGGCTCACCGGCCGCGCCGCCCGCATCCGCATCCTCGGACGGCGCTTCGACCAGCTTGGTTTCGTAGCAAGCCGCGAAATTTGCTGCCGCGACCAGTGGCCAGAACCACACGCTACGAGACGACGTCCTCATCGCTCACCACCGCGAACACAAGCCGAGACCACCGACGGCACACGGCCGCATCCCCGTCGTCGTCGAGCGCGAGCTATCGCCGCTCGTGAGCAACAGTACCGCGCCCGCACCGAACGACACGGCCGCGCCGATGCCCAAGCCAACGCTGACGCGACTCGCGCGTTCGATCGACTGAGCGCGCTCGTTGAGCGCGTCGATCGCGCCGGGCTCCGGCTGCTCCTGGTACGCGTCGTACGAGGCTTTCCAGTCGTCGTAGCGGCCGTCGTTCCAACGCCAGTGGGCGATCGCCGCACCGCCGAGACCCAAACCGAGGATCCCGAGGGCATAGCCGAGAGTGCGCTGTGCGCCATCCGAGGGTTCGGCGACGGGAGCGGATGGCACGTTCGCGGGAACGCGGGATTGGCGTGGCGGAGGCTCCGGCGCGACCGGGACGGGACCAGGAGCGGCCGGCTGCGGCGGTTCAGGAGCTGGCTCGCTCGCTGGCTCCTTCTTCAGCGCTTCGATCGCGGCCTCGACTTCGAGCCGGCGCTCGGCCGGGATTTGCTCGGCGCCGAGCCGCAAATAGCTCTCGAACGCCTCGAGCGCCTGACTCGAGTGACCGAGCGCGCGCTCGGCCTGAGCGATGTTGTAAAGCACGGCGTAGTGCGGCGAGAGCTCGTAGGCGCGCTGGAACTCGGCGAGCGCTCGCTGGTAGTCGCCCGTGTTCGCGAGCTCGACGCCGCGCGCATACGACTCGCGGGCTACGGTGCGAGCGTCGTCGGCCGCGTGCGCGGGACGCGACAGCGCGGTGAGCAGGAGCAGGACCACGAGCGGCATCGCTC
>JALYWZ010000633.1 GCA_030852505.1 Myxococcota bacterium
GGCGCTGGAGGCACGGCGGGCAGCGGCGGCGCCGGCAACGGCGGCACGGGCGGGGGCGGCAGCGAGCTCAGCGACTCGTACCCGTGTAACGGCGCGGACGACGCCTACGACGTCGTCGTGGCATCGAGCGGCAACACCTGGTCGGCGGTTCGCGGCAGCAAGAGTCTTTACAGCGGCAACCAGCTGGCAGCGGCGCTCCAGGCCGGCCTCGACGGCTTGACCGCGAACCGTACCGAGAAGGAGAGCCTGATCGTGCGCGGCTCGGGCGACATCCCGGCTTCCACCCGGGTGAGCGTCGGCAGCTACACGGTCTTGAACGTTTGCGGCACGCTCAACGTCACCGGTTCGGGCACTGGAGACATGGCGCCGATCTATGCCCGCGGTCGGACCGACATCGACATCCCGAATGCCGCGATCACCGGCAGCCCGGTCTACGGCATGTTCTTCCGGGACGTGGACAATCTGCGGCTCGGTCGCATCGAGCTCAAGATGAGCGCGGGTCTCGGTATTCGCATCGACAACAACGCCGGCGCCGTCCGGCGCAAGAACGTGAGCATCGATTACGTCTACGGCGAAGGGATGAGCAGCCACGCCGTCGAGACTTACGGCGTCGATCAGATCCGGATCGGTACCGTCGAAGCGAAGGACACGGGTGAGTGCGGGCTGTTGCTCAACAACACGAGCAACGCCGAAGTCGGGCTGGTGAGCTGCGACAATTGCGGTGCGGGCACCGGCTACGCCGCGTTCCGCATCGCCAACGACGCCGGCAAGATCGGCGATGACTGGCCCGCCGGCAACATCCACGTCGGAAAGGTCGTCGCGCGGCGTGGCGGGCGCGGCATCTTCTCGGTGTCCGGCAGCGGTGGGCTCACCATCGACGAGATCGACCTGGCCAATACCGGCAACAACGCGATCCTGCTCCAGAACTGCTACAACACCACGATCGCCGCGAAGTCGGGCACGGTGGTGGGGGGAACGGTGCTGCTCAGCAACGACACCGAGAACACCAACTCCGGCCGCTACGAGCCGTCTCGCGACGTGACGCTCCAGAACCTCACCCTGAGCGGGGGGGCGAGCGTGACCGAAGCGTGGTGCGACCTCGGTGACCGCGGAAATCGAGCTCGCAACATCAGCGGCGGGACCGTGGATCCTTGTTTTGATTGACGCGTTCGGCCCCTAGAAACCCGCGCGGCATGCTGCGTGCTTCCACCCAAGCCAGCGGCCGAAAATCGCCCGGGCTGATCCGAGTCGGCCCCGAGCTGGGTAGCGGCCCATTTGATGGTAGATTGGCGGCCGAGAGGAGCATCGCAGTCGTGGGGGACCACCGACGCCGCGAAACGAGAGCCATTGCACCACGCCAATCGAGACGTCTCAGCGGGTGAGTTGCAGGACCTGGATAGCGGTGCGTTTCCCGTCGGCGCACTCGAGGCGAGGCTCCGGAAGTATCGAAAGCTCGTCGAGCACTGCACGTACGGAATGCTCCAGTGCGGGGCCGACGGAACGATCGTGGACGTCGGTCCTTCTGGCGGCGTGCTCGGGTCGGCGCGCGAGCAGGTCGGGCAGAACCTGGCGGATCTGGTGCATCCCGAGGATCGCCGCTTGGTTTTCGACCTGCTCGAGCGGGTGACGGCGCAGCACGGGGCGCGAGCCACGGCCGAGTACCGGATGCGTGCGGCCAACGGCGGGTGGCGATGGACCGAGGCGACGGCGACGAACCTGCTGCAAGACCCGGACGTCGAGGCCATCGTGCTGACGGAGCAGGACGACGGCCGCTCGCACGCCGCGGCGCTCGACGAGCTGTCGCAGCGCTGCGCGGCGCTGTCCTCCGAGCTCTCGATTTTCACCCAGATTTCCGAGGCGGTGCTGAATGACGGCGACATCAAGGCCGCGCTCGAGCAAACCCTGGCAGGCTGCCTCGAGACCAGCGGGATCGCCGCGGGCGCGCTGTATCTGTTGGACGACGAGCAGCGCTTCGGCGTGATCCCGTTGGGGTCGCAACCGGGCTGGGACACCGCGAGGCTCGCCACGTTCTTCGGGCAGGAGAGCGTGTTGCGACAGGTTCTCGCGTGGAACGTCCCGACCGAGCTGCCGTCGTCCAGCGTCCCGGAGGCCGCGTCGCTCGAGGTGCTGCAAGGCTTCGCTTCGAGCTTCGTCGTGGTGATCCCGTTGCGGGGCGAAAGCGGGCCGCTCGGCGCGTGCGTTCTGGCCTCGCGGGTTCGGAACGCGAACCAACGCGGTTTTCTGAGGTTTGCGGCAGGCGTCGGCAATCAGATCACCCAGGTCCTCGCGCTCACGTCGGCGCTCGCGGAGAAGGAGAAGCTCCGCCGAGAAGCATCGGAGCAGGCGCGACTGATGCGCTTGATCCTCGACAACATGAACGAGGGTGTGCTCGTCGTGGATCGGGAACGTCGGGTGCTCCTGCACAACAAGACCACCGTCGCGCTCGGGCCCGCGGCCGTTGGCAGCCGGATCGAAGAGCGCATCGAGAGCTTGCAGGTGACGCACGCGGACGGCAAAACCCCGCTCCGCACCGAGGACACGCCGGTGATCCGAGCCGCGAACGGCGAGAGCGTCGACGACGCCGAGATTTGCCTGCGCCCGCCCGGCACCGGGCAGCTGCGTCGCTTTCACGTCACGGCGCGGCCGCTCATCACCGACAGCGGCGAGCTCCGCGGCGGAATGGTGGTGTTCCGCGACATCACCGAGCAGCGCCGTGTCGAGCAAGAGATCCTCGAGTCGCGTGCGCGGTGGCAGTCTCTGGTCGAGCACGCTCCGGATTTCATCCTGAACGTGGATCGCGACGGCATCGTGCGGGCGATCAACCGCGTCGCGCCCGGCTTCGAGCGCGAGGACGTGGTGGGTACGCCGCTCGGGGCTGGAGTGCCGCCGGAGGATCAGGACAAGATCCGCGACGCGCTCCGCGACTGCATCGCCAAGGGCAAATCCACGGCCTACGAGGTGCCGACCGCGACGGCGGACGGCGGCCTGCGCTGGTACTCGAGCGTGCTCGGACCGATCCGCCGCAACGGCGAGATCACGGGCGCCGTGGTGATCGCCCGCGACATCACCGAGAAAAAACTGACGGACACCCAGCTGATCGGCGCGGATCGCATGGCCTCGCTCGGAGCGCTGGCGTCCGGTATCGCTCACGAGATCAACAGCCCGCTCGCCTCGCTGTTGGTCAACCTGACCCTGGCCTGTCGCGACGCCGAGGTCGCGGCGGCGGGCCACGAGCTGTGCGGCCCGCTGCTGGAGGAGCTCAACGACACGCGCGAGGCCGCCGAGCGCCTGCGGCAGATCGTGCTCGATCTCAGGATTTTCACCGCGCGCGACGGCGCGCGCCGCGGCGCGGTCAACGTCGAGGAGCTGCTCGAATCGACGCTGCGCTCGGCGCGCTACGAGATCCGCCATCGCGCCCGGTTGGTCACGGATTACGGCAAGGTGCCGCTGGTGAGCGCCGACGAGGCGCGGTTGGGCCAGGTGTTCTTGAACCTGGTGTTGAACGCGACCCAGGCGATCCGCGAAGGCAACGCACCGGGCAACGAGATCCGCGTCACGACCCGCCTCGAGGCCGATCGCGTCGTGGTCCGGATCGCCGACACCGGTGAGGGCATCCCGCCGGAGGCGCAGGTGCACGTCTTCACGCCGTTGTTCACTACCAAGCCGCGCGGCATCGTCACGGGGCTGGGCCTGTCCGTGTGCAAGAAGATCATCACGGAGCTCGGCGGCGAGATCGGCTTCCAGAGCGAGGTCGGGCATGGCACCGAGTTCCGGATCGTGCTTCCGAGGAGCCCCGACGAGGTGCGGCCGGCGACCGAGAGGGAGCGTCCGAAGCC
>JALYWZ010000634.1 GCA_030852505.1 Myxococcota bacterium
CCGAGAGCCCGATGCGCTCGGCGATCTTGCGCATCAGCCGTGCCACCTGCGCCGAGTGCCCGCGCAGGTCGGGACGCATGTTCTCGAGCAGCGTCACGACCACGTTCAGCGTCTCGAGGTAGGCCGTGTCGGTGAGCACCGAGCGCCCGCCCGTGACCGCCGACTTGCGCCCCTGCTCGAGATCGTCGGAGGTGAGCACGCGCTCGCCCACGGCCTCCTTGGCGAGCGAAGTGACCAGGCTCTCTTCGCTGACCAGGTTGCGCTCGTAGACGTCGAGCATGGTCGTGAACTGCGCGTGCGCGTCGCGATCGAGCGTGGCGAACGCGTGGATGTCGCCGCCGTAGGCCTTGGCGATCGCGGCCCGCACGGCGCGCGGCCTGCCGACGAAGGCGCGGACGTCGCGCACGCCGGACGCGAGCTGCACGTCGTGGAGCAGGGTCGAGTTGTCCGGGTCCGGCGTGACGACGCTCAGCGTGCCGGCCTCGGCGTCGTACAGCACCGGGAACACGCACTCCCGCTCGGCGAGCTTGCGAGGCACCTTGTCGAGGGTGACGCGGTCGATGTCGGCCTTCGCGAGCTTCTCGGTAGAAACGAAGCGAGTCCGGTGCTGCGCGGCGAGGTAACGCAAGAGCTGCGCCTCCTCGAGCACCTTGGCATCGAGCAGGGCCTCTTCCGCACGCTCGCCACTACGAGCGATCAGGTTCAGAACGACTTCTTGTTGTTCTGCCCGTATCAGACCGTCCGCTACGAGGCGTTCGAGAAGCCGAGCGTTCCCCGCGTGCATGGATAGAGCCAAAGACTATCCCAGACGTAGGCCCGCTGCGCGCAGGACCGAACCCCTGTCCCGGTTGGGCCCGGTCGGGTTTCTGCCCTTTCCACCTACATCGCTGCTAGGCTCCGGTGTGTCCCGGCCGGGGGTCCGGCAGCCGCCGAGCCCTCGGCGCCGCCCGATCCGTGGTTTTAGAGGTTGCGGCCGCCCATGGACCCGCTCCCGGAGCTTGACTCGCGGCGGGTCGGACGCTAGGAAACGCACCCTTCTGACGCACCTGGCCCCTGGCGCCGCCCGGGGCCTACCTCGAGGATTCACCGAATGCGCACGTACGTGGCGAAACCCGCCGAAGCTCAGGCAACCCGCAAGTGGTTCGTCGTGGACGCCAAAGATCAGCCGCTGGGGCGGCTCGCCTCCAAGATCGCAACCGTGCTGCGCGGTAAGCACAAGCCGATCTACCAACCGCACGTGGACACGGGCGACTTCGTGATCGTCGTCAACGCCGCCCAGGTGAAGGTCACGGGCAACAAGGCGAACGACAAGATGTACTACCGCCACAGCGGTTACCCGGGCGCCATCCGCGGCGAGAGCTTCCGTCACCTGATCGAGAAGCACCCGGACGCTCCGCTCACCCTGGCGGTGAAGGGCATGCTGCCGAAGAACGTGCTCGGACGGCAGATGCTCGAGAAGCTCCATGTCTACGGGGGCTCGGATCATCCCCACCGAGCGCAGAAGCCCGAAACGCTCGCGGTCTGATCGAGGAACCGAACGACAATGCCCGACGCTCAATCGACGTACAGCACTGGTAAGCGCAAGACCGCAGTGGCTCGCGTGTGGATCCGGCCCGGCTCCGGCGCCGTGACCGTCAACGGCCGCACCATCGAAGAGTACTTCGAGCGCGAGACCTCGCGCATGGTGGCCAAGCAGAGCCTCGAGATCCTCGAGATGCTCGACAAGTACGACGTGACCGCCACCGTCAAGGGCGGCGGACACAGCGCCCAGGCCGAGGCCATGCGCCACGGCATCGCGCGCGCCCTGACCACGGAAGACGGCGAGCGCCGCCGCTCGCTCAAGCGCGCAGGTCACCTGACCCGCGACGACCGCAAGAAAGAGCGCAAGAAGTACGGCCGCGCCGGCGCCCGTAAGCGCTTCCAGTACTCGAAGCGCTGAGCTTCGACGTCGCGCTCAAGAGCGCAGCTCGAGAGAAGCCCTGGCGGCGCGGTTCACCGCGTCGACCAGGGTTTCGTCGATCCGGGCCTTCTCGATCACCGCCTGCGCGTCGACGAGCCCCGCCACCTCCTCGAGCTCGTCGGGCAGCGCGCCCGTCACCAGGATCACGCCGAGGTGCTGCAGCCGCGGGTTCTTGCGTAGCAAGTTGGCGAGCTTGTCGCCGCGCAGCGAGGGCATCATCACGTCCAGCACCACGACGTCGATCTGCTCCTGGAGCAGCTTCTGCGTGGCGCCGATCGGCGACGGTAGATCGCTCACCTCATGACCCGCGGCCGCCAAGAGCTCGACCATCGCGAAGCGCGCGATGTCGTCGTCGTCGATCACGAGCACGCGGATCGGATCCTTGTGGGAGAGGCGCGAGGGCGTCATGCGGCCGTGACCTCGTCGCGTTGCTTCAGCAGGCCGACCTCGACCTCGCGATACTCGACGCCGAGCTCCTCGACCCAGCCCTTTAGCTCCGCCGTCTGCGCCTCGCGACACTCGAGCTGAATGCGCCGGCAGATTTCGGTCATGCGCGGGGCGCCGACGCTGCCGCAGCTGCCCTTGAGCTTGTGAGCTGCGGCAGACAGGGCCTCGCGATCGCCGCTGTCGGCGAGCGCGCGCACGTTCTGGATCTGTCCCGGCACCTGCCCGAGGAACAGCTCGATCAGCTTCGCCGATCGGGCGCGCGTGGTCAGCACGGCGGGCCTCGCGGATGGCGGGTGGCTGGGCTCGGCGCGCGGGGCGGCCTCCGGCGGAGGCGGCGCGGTTTCGAGGAAGCGCCGCAATGTGCGTCGCAGCGCCGGCATGTCGAGCGGCTTGGTCACGACGTCGTCCATGCCCGCAGCGCGCGCCTTGTCGAGCTCTCCGGGGAACGCGTGCGCGGTGAAGGCCAGGATCGGCAAGTGCCGCCCCGGCGGCTCGGAGTGACGGATACGCCGCGTCGCCTCGTAGCCGTCGAGGTCGGGCATCTGGCAGTCCATCAGCACCAGCGCGAAGTCCTCGTGGCGCAGCGCCTCGAGCGCCTCGCGACCACTCGAGACCACGCGCGTGGACAGGCCGAGCTCTTCGAGGGTCTCCTTGGCGACCAGTCGGTTGATCTCGTTGTCGTCGACCACCAGGATCGGCTTTTGGGCGACCAGCGGGCGCAGGCTCTCGGGCGGGCGCTGGCTCGCGTTCGGGACATCGCCGACCTCGGCCGGTAGCGTGAACCAGAAGATGCTGCCGGTGCCGTCGCCGCTGCTGCGTGCGCGGTGACCGAGCTCGCCGCCCATCAGCCGCACGAGCTTGCGGCAGATCGCGAGCCCGAGCCCCGTGCCCTCGTGCGCGCGCGCATAGCCGTCGTCCACCTGCGTGAAGGCATCGAAGATCTTGGCGCGTGCGGCCTCCGGGATGCCGGGCCCCGTGTCCTCGACCTCGAACGAGAGCGCGGTCGCGCTCGTGCCCGAAGCTCGCACGTCCAGCCGGACCCAGCCCTCTTGCGTGAACTTGACGGCGTTGCCGACCAGGTTGGTCAGCACCTGCCGCAGCCGGTTCACGTCCACCACCAGGGCGTGCGGCACCTGGGGGTCGATGCGGACCTCGAGCTCGAGCTGCTTTTCGCGAGCGACCGTGCGCAAGAGCTCGACGCTCTCCTCGACGACGCGACGGATCTCGCACGGCTCGGGCCGCAGCAGGTATTGGTCGGCCTCGAGTCGCGAAAGGTCCAGGACGTCATTGACGATCGTCAGCAGTGATTTGGCGCTGCGCGCGATGGTCTCGAGCTGGGCGCGCTGCGTCGGAGTGAGCTCGGTCTTCAACACCAGCCGCGTCATACCGAGCACGCCGTTCATCGGCGTCCGGATCTCGTGGCTCATGT
>JALYWZ010000635.1 GCA_030852505.1 Myxococcota bacterium
TCGCTACGGAGAGCACGTCGCCAAGGGCCCGATCGTGCTCGCGGCGACCGGCCCCGGCGTCGAGCGCGCGATCAGCGTCGCGCTCGAGGAGCCGAAGTTCTTCGCGGCGCTGGTGCTCGTCGACGGTTCCCTCGCGTCGTTTAGCTCCGGCGTGATCGAGCGCTACGCCCGAGCCGGCGGAAAGCGCGTCCTGCTCGTGTGCACCCCGAATTCGCCGTGCCG
The DNA here is from genome assembly GCA_030852505.1 of Myxococcota bacterium. Taxonomy (GTDB): domain Bacteria; phylum Myxococcota_A; class Polyangia; order Polyangiales; family Polyangiaceae; genus PMG-095. The sequence goes on from JALYWZ010000635.1 coordinate 223, forward strand.
CGCCGAGGCCGTCGAGCGGATGCTCGCGCTCAAACGCGCCCGGCTCGACGTTCACCTGTTCGAGCCCCCGCACGGCTTCGGCCTGGACGGCGAGATCACCGCGTCGATCCAGAAGGAATGGGCGTGGCTCGTGGGAGGCGACGCGCGGTGGCAGTGACGCGGACCGAGCGGCTCATGGCACTCGTTGCATTCGCCGCGCTGCCGGCGTGCACCCGCAGCGAGCCCGCGCCTTCGCCGCGCACATTCGCGCCGGAGTCGAGCGAGCGGCTCGTACCGAGCGCAAGCGCCGAGGCCGTCGCACCGAGCGCGCCGTTGCCCGAGCCCGCGCAAGTGGTCCCTCCGATGCCTCCGCCGCTCGAGCACGAGGGCGAGCTGATCGCGCTCGACGTTCCTGGTTTCCAACCTGCGGTGGTGTCGGTGCCGTCGGGCGTGCGAGCAGCGCATCCGGTGGCGGTCGCGCTTCACGGCAACTTCGACCGGCCGGAGTGGCAATGCGAAGTCTTCCGCCCGGTGATCGGCGACACGGGGTTCTTGCTGTGTCCGCGCGGCAAGCCGCGGCGCGACGTGCCGAAGAGCCTCGACCGCTGGGAGTACCAATCCGGCAAAGCCATGGCGGCGGAGCTCGACGCCGCGCTCGCCGCGCTCGGACAACGCTACGGCGAGCGCGTCGATCCGGGGCCGGTCGTTTTCATCGGCTTCTCGCTCGGCGCCATCTACGGCGCGCCGATCGTCCAGAAAAATCCGGCGCGCTTTCCGCGCGCGGTGTTCGTCGAAGGCGGCCACAACGCCTGGACACCAGCCAGCGCCAAGAAGTTCGCCGAAGCCGGTGGCCAGCGCTTGCTGCTCGCCTGCGGTCAGGCGCCGTGCCTGACGAACGCCCAGCGCCTGACCCCGAAGCTCGCGAAAGCCGGGCTGCCCGCCCAGAGCGGCGGTTCCGCGAAAGCCGGCCACACCTACGATGGGGAAGTGGCCGCGGCGGTGAAGGCCGCGTTCCCGTGGCTCGTCGAGGGCGACGGACGCTGGGATCCCAAGCGGGAGTGACGCTCGCGATCTCCGAGCGTACGCTTGCTGGCATGCGTGGGCCCCCCTCCGCGACTACCCGCGCACCATCACCCCGATCACCTCGCGACGGAGAGCGGCGAGAAGTTGGGCTTCCGCTTTAGTCTGCGGAACGAACCACGCGGAAATCGAAAGTTGAGTCGCTGAGCTCCGTGATGCGTTCGAGGTTGGCGTCGATCAGATACGCTCGCGGCGGAGCCGTTCCAATCTCCGGGGGGGCCACGCTGAAATCCTGAACTTCAATGCCGCGGACACCCGACACCGACCTGTCGAACAACACCGCAAACTGCGGAGCCGAGAGATCTCTTAGGACGAGCTTGAAGAAATCCGCCTGCTCGAAGCGCGTTTCTGACAGGCTTCCGATCGCTCGAACCAGTACCGAGCGGGCCATCGCGCCTAAACCGGGTCCCCGCTGAACGTAGAACTCAACCCACCCGTCCGAAAATTCCGCGCGGTAGGCGTACTCTGAGTAGTTGGGGCTAGCGCAGGGGCGAAAGTTCAACGAGCGCTCGTCGCATACCGACGTCTCATCGCAGCGTTGTTGAATAAACGAGACGGGGTCCCCCGGAGGAAGAAGATCGACCCCCGACAGCGTGACCGCCACGAGTGCAGCAGGATCGCTGTGCACCGAAAGATCGCTCACGATCGAAGCCTTCGCACCGATCAGCGGTTGCGCGAATCGATACCGATGAACAAGCGAGTCGGAGCTCTCGTTCGCTGTATGCACCATCGAGCCGACGTCGCTCACGAAGACGCGACCCGCCTCTGCCACGCAAAGCGGCAGTTTGAAGGCAAACTCTCCACCCTCGGAAGGCAGCCGATAACTGCCGGGAAAAATCGTCAGCCGCGCCTTGGAGTCGAGCTCTTCCCGGAGGCTCTTAGCCGACGGGAATTGCGAGCAATAGATGGCATCCGAGTCCACGGTGAGCGTCCCCGACCACGATGGATCACCGACAAAGCCCCCCGCCTCTTCGCACCCCTCCGGAACCGGCGGAGACCCGCCGGCACCGTCGCCCCCGTCGCCGCCAGCCGCAGGCGGCTCAGCGAACGCTCCGGTGGACTTGGTCTGCCCGCACCCGAGTAGGCCGAGCGTGGCTAGGACGACACTTTGCTTCTGCAGCCACCGGCCTGCGACCATCATGGATACATCGTTCTGAGGCTTTGCATGTAGTTGAACAGCCATTCATCCATTCTTTTAGCCCAATTGGGATGTGCTTTCACGGCAGCTGTTGCACCCGAGCAAGTGCCACAATCCTCGTAGATCATCACGCCATGGATGTAGTAAAAGCCGTTCGTCCTCTGTTCGAGAATCGCTCCGCCCGAATGCCCATTACTTACGTCATGAGATGTGGCAAACAAAGTCTTGAAACCTCCGCTGCCGTCAGCGTTCTTGAAACGACCGATCGTGCCCCCGCCAATCTGACCGTAGGCGTAGCCCTTTTCGCAATTCGAAGGATCGTGATCGCTATTGCATTCAGGATAACCAGCGTGGTGCACCGTAAGGCTGGTGAGTGTCGCTTCGCTTGCCGTCCAGTCAAAACCGAAAAAACCCGGGTTCCCCGAACCCTCCGTAAAGGGCGGATCGGGGAGTAAAACGACCGCCCAATCCTCCTTGGAGCACAAGGAGTTATTGTACGTCACATGACAGTCGTTCGCCAGGAAATACCCGCCAACCCATGCGGTTAAGTAGTGCCCAACGCCATACGGATGATCATGACCATTGGGACCACTAGGGGTCATGTCGTGCCTGGGAACAAACGTGGGATTGCTGCAACTGCCGTTGTAACACAGCGCGTGGGCCGCGGTGATGACGAGGCGCCTGCCGAACAGATTGCCGGTCCCACCTGGCCAGAAATGCCCGATCTTGGCGAGTTGATCGTTTGCAACGCTAAACCCGTTTGCGATGCTGAAGCGGGTCCTATTTTCGACGGCCCCGGACAATCCAAGCAGCTTACTGCTTCCGCTTGCGACGTTTGGCTTGCGTTCATAATGTCCGGATACCGGTTCGGATAGCCCTAGCGGAGCAGCCTCCTCAGCTAGGCGACGTAAGTCATCCTCGTCAACGTCAACCGCGTAGGCGCGTCCGTTTGCGAAGTTCAGCTCAACTACGTCAGTTCCGGCGGGCACAATGATTGGCTGGGATCTCTGGGCGCCCTCTACAGTGTCCATACCGGTGTCTGACGGGAAACGATGGTTGACTTGCTCGAGTTCTTCGCGTCCCGAGTAATCAATCAAGGAAAACCCCCTGAATTTCGGTCTTTGTTTGCCGCGCGGGGCGGATACCAGCAACTAGATGTTGTTGATAGGAGGCGGATGACTTGTCTTCCGCCTCTTCATCGGTGTAGAGCGGCCCCTCTGCGCAGGCGCTCAAAAACACGAGGTTCGCCAAAAGAACCAGAAGAGACGCGCCGCCCGCCTTGAAAAGGTGTTGAATCATCCCTGAACTCACATTTCGCTCCGCCCGCGCGCAGCGCGCGCGATCGGAGCGTTTGAGTGAGAAACCGCTTGCGGTAGCGCCGGGGGCGGCGCAGCGCCGGGACGATGTCGACAATGC
>JALYWZ010000636.1 GCA_030852505.1 Myxococcota bacterium
TCCAGCGTCGCGAGGCCGCGCAGGAACCCCGCGGCGGCGTTTCCTGCGTAGGCGATCGCCCGGTAGTGCTGGGCGACGCCGCGCAGCGCCTGCTGTTCGCGCTCGGCTGGCGGCGAGGCGCCGCCGCCCCACGAGGCGTGCGCATCGAGGTTCTCGGCGACCTGCGCGAACAGCTGCGCGAACAGTGCAGGGACCACGGCGCTATCGGAAAGCTCTTTCCCACAGTCGGACATCGACGGAGAGAACGCTCGAGACGGGCGGGTTGTGACACCCGCCTCGCTTCACTCGTACACGACGTCCGTGACGACCAGCGAGGCGTCGCCGCTGCTGGTGGAGTGCACGCGCACCTCGATCTGATCGAAGGTGTCGTCGTAGTCGCCCCAGCAACCGCTGAGCAGCCAGCCCAGGCTGTCCTCGAGGTACGCGCAGCCGCTCGCGCCGCCGTCCTTGACGAGCGCGACCTCCAGCGGCGCGCCGCTGTTGCCCGCCGCCACGCCGAGCGATTCGATGACCTGCAGCTCGTCGAATTTGAAGAAGATCGCCCCGACTTCGTTGGAAGCTTCGAACGCGAAGCTCGCGCTCGCCTCGGAGGCGTCCGCCGACCAGGCCGTCGTGTACTCGACGGTGCGATCGTTCGGCGGATCCTCGCCGTCGAGCGCGAACACGCCGGCCGTCACGCAGCAGGTCGGGCAGGTCGAGACCAGCGCACACGCTTCCGGCCTCTCCCCGAGATCGATGCCCGAGCCGGTCTTGCCGCCGGTGGAGTTGCCGGAGCCGCCGGTGCTGCTCTTGCCTCCGGTGTTGCCCGAGCCGCCGCTGCCGTTGCCACCGCCACTGCCAGTTGGGCCGTTCTTCATCAGATCGATCACGAGCGGCGCGTGGCCGTTCAGCTCGGCGGCGGTCCAGCCGCCCGACAGCGGCACGTCGCGGTTCTTGAAGATGCAGGTGCTGTCCGTGCAACCGTCGAACTTCCAGGCGGCCCAGCTGATCATCGCCTCGTCGAGCCAGGTATGCCAGGCACGCGCCTCGGCCTCGCACACCTCGCCGTTCACGCCGCCGTCGGCGGGCGTCGCACCCCACTCGCTCACGAACAGCGGCAGCCCCGCGTCGTACGCAGCCTTGGCCTTGTTCCGCACCGACGCCTGGTGGGTACACGCGTAAAAGTGCAGGGAATACATCAAATTCGAGCCGCTCAGCGGATCCTGTGCGGCGACGTCCACGTCCATGTCCCAGTTCGGCGTGCCGAGCAGGATCACGTTGTCGGGATCGTTTTCGCGGATCACCGACACCAGGGCCTCGTGATACGGCTTCAGCGTCGAGGACCAGTTCAGCGCCAGCGGCTCGTTGAACACCTCGTAGATCACGTTGGGATACCCTCCCCACTTCGCGCTCATCTCGTCGAAGAACGCGATCGCCTCTGACTGGTGGCTCAAGGCTTCGTGCTCGTGCCAGTCGATGATCACGTAGATGCCGGCATCGATCGCGTTCTGCACGATGGTATTGACCCACGCTTTGTTCTGCGTCGGGTTTGCGAGATACGTGTTCTCGGTGTCGTCCTCGGAATACGCACCCATCGCGATCCGGAACAGACGCAGATTCCAGTTGTCGCGCATCCACACCAGCGCGTCGGCGTTCAGGGCGAAGCCGGTCGGCTCCCAGTTGAGCCACATGCTGCTCAGCCCCTCGAGCTTCACGGGGTTGCCCTCGGAATCCACCAGGTTTCGGCCCTGAACGCGGAGCTGACCGTAGCGCTCGACCGGCGTTGGTCCGCTCGGGTTCGAGCTCGCGCCGCCCTGGTCCTGGCCTCCGCTATTGGAAGAGCCGCCGCGCGAGCTCGAGCCGCCGGCGCCCGGCCCTGGATCGCTGCCGCCATTCTCGCTCGGCGTCGAGCCGTTGCCGCCGGGTCCAGGCGAAGGACCCGAGCCATCTCCACCGAGCGGGAGCTCGCCGTCACCGCCAATTCCCGGGCTCGAGTTGTTGCCGCCGGAACCACGCCGGCCACCGCCGCCGCTCGGCGGCGCATCGGGATCGTACACGCACAGATCCGACAGGCACTCGAGGCCGTCGTCGCACGTGTCGTCGCGATAACAGGCGCAGGTTTCGGTTCCGACCACGCAGTCGGCTTCGTCCTTGTCGTCGCCCTCGCTGCCGCACGCCCCCGCCGCGACCACCGCGAGAACACCCAGCATCCAGCACCGCCCACTCACCGCTCGTCGATTCACGGACACACTCCTCACGCCAAGTCGGCCGCACCACCACGACCGAAAGCGTCTAAGCGTGACAGTCCGCGCGGTCCCGGCAAGGCCCTGGCCTCTCCCCACATTGTGTGATTCCTGGTCGTGCCCTGACGGAAAGATCGGTGTTGGCCCACTCGCGCTGACACACGACCGCGATTTCTACGGTGTTTGTGGCGCGCGCCGAATGGCACATGGGTTGCTACACTTGCCCGCATGATCCGTGCGCGACTTCAGTTCCGTGATCTCGGCTGGGCGACACTGAGTTTTTGTCTAGCCTGGACGGGCCTCACCGCGTGCGGTTCCACGGACGGAGACCTCTTCGACGACGGAGCTCAGGTTCGAGGGGACGCGGGGGACAGCGCTGGCGGCAACGCGGACTCCAGCGGCGGGCGGACCACTGGTGGAGCTCCCGCCAAGGGCGGAGCCCAGACTGGCGGCGCTGCCACCGGCGGCGCACCGATGCAGCCGGCGAGCGGCGGAGTGGGAGCCTCCGGTGCGGGTGGCGCAGAGCCCTGCGAGTTCCGCGGCGAGGTTTATCAACCCGGCCAGTCTTTCGAGAACGATTGCAACAGGTGTTGGTGTGTCTCGGGCAACGAGCTGAGCTGCACGGCCGTCGCCTGTCACCCGCCGCAGGGCGGCGCCGGTGGCGGACCTGGAGCGGAAACTTGCGAGAACATCGTACGCAACGTGAACGAGGAGCTCGAAGCGATCCAGTCGTGCGAATCCGACGAGGAATGCGGCCAGGTGCTCGAAGGCACGAGCTGCGGCTGTACCCGGAACCTCGTGGCCCGAAAGGACGCGGACATCTCGCGCTTCGAGGAGCTGAACCGGCAACGAAACGAGCTCTGCGAGGGCCTGCTCTCGACCTGCGACTGCCCCGCAGCCGACGGCTTCAAATGCGCGTCGAACCGCTGCACGTGGAACTACCAGAGCCAGAGCTCGTGCGAGCCGGCGGAGCCCGGTCAGCTGTGCTTGAAGCGCAACGACGGCGAGCCCCGCGCCAGCCTCGAGGTCGGGCAGAAGCTTTCCATCGAGGTGCAGCCCAAGGGCTGCTTTTCGAGCAGCTGCACGAAGGTCGAGGTCGCGAGTTGCTCGCTCGAGGAGAAGGGCGGAAACTTCGTGGCCAGTGCCGAGTTCTGCATGGCCGACACCAGCGTGGAGGGCGGCGGTTGCACGGCAGACTGTGGCCTCGGCATGCAAGCGGACTGTCAGTCGGAGATCACCCTGACCAAAGGCAAGCACACCGTGACGCTCGGGGAGCTGAGCCTCAGCTTCGAGGTCCCCGGCGTGATCCCCGAAGACGCGCTGTGCGTCGGCGCCCGCTTCTGAATGACTTTGAGTCGACTTTGAATCGCCCGCGGGGGGAGGGGGCGGCGCCTCCGCTAAGCGCCGCCTTCCGTCACGATTTCCGTGCGCGGCGCCAGCTCAGGGCAAGCCGCCCTGACGCCGCTTGTACGCCGGCGTATCCCAGTCGGTCTCGAGGCTGCTCGACGGGAAGGGAATGTCGCGGACCAGCAGCGACATCTGGCCGTCGCGGCCGGAGCCGGCGTGCGCGGCGGCCGGAGCCGGCAGCGGGCGGCGCGTGGAC
>JALYWZ010000637.1 GCA_030852505.1 Myxococcota bacterium
AGCTGCTCGAGACCGTCGTGCAGGAAGACCCGGCCCACTCGGCCGCGGTGCTGGCGCTGGTCGCGCTGCAGCGCAAGGCGGGCGACGCGGCCAAGGCGCTGAAGACGCTGGAATCGCGCGCGGACGCGCTGTCCGGCGAGGCTCGCCACGAGCTGCTCGCGGAGATCGCCGAGACCTACGAGGTCGAGCTCGACAAGCTCGCCGACGCGGAGCGCTTCTACCGCCAGATCCTGAAAGAAAACCCCGATCACCTGGACGCCCTGCGCGGCCTCGATCGGATGCTCTCCCGCAGCGGGCGCTACGCGGAGCTGTCGCAGATCATCCGCCGCCAGCTCGACCTGGCGCTGACCGCCCGCCAGAAGATCGGGCTCTACGAGCGGCTGGCTGCCGTCTACGACGAAGAGTTCCTCGATCACGCCACGGCCGCCGAGCTGTTCGAAACCGTGATCAAGCTCGACCCCGAACGAGCGCACTCCGCGACCGAGCTGATTCGACTGTACCGCGTGCTCGAGCGACACGCCGACCTGGTGGCGCTGCTCGAATCGCAGTTCGCGATCGCCAAGGACGAGGCGCGAAAGCTCGACCTCGGAATGCAGCTCGGTAGAGCGCTCGCCGAGAAAGAGCCGAACCGAGCGATCCAGGCCTACGAGCGGGTGCTCGAGCTCTCGCCGCACCACGTGCCGGCGCTCGACGCGCTGGCCACGCTCAAGGCCGCAGCGGGCGACGCCAAGAGCGCGCTCGACGCGCTCGACGCGCTCGCCGAACAGGCGACGACCCCGGCAGCCCGCGCGGAGCACTATCTGCGCTCGGCCCAGCTCCTGGAAGCCCGCGGCGACACGGCCGGCGCGCTCACGCGTTACAAATTCGCGGCCGACGCCAACCCGAACGATCCGACGATCTCGCGCCGGGTGCGGGAAAAGTACATCGAGCTCGGCAACTTCGCGGCCGCAGTCGAGCTTTTGGAAGACGAATTCGCTCGGGTGGAGGGCGCGCACGTCCGCGCCAAGCTCGCCGGACAGATCGCGCTGCTCTCGCACCGACGCCTGCTCGACGACCGGCGCGCACACGCCATGGCGACGCTCGCGCTCGAGCTCGATCCGACCACGCCCGAGGCGCTGTGCGTCGAGGGCCGGCTCGCCTACAACGAAGAGCGCTACACCGAAGCCGCCAAGCGTCTGGAGAGCTTCATGGCTCAGTCCACGGCGCTGGACCCGGAAGAAGCCGCAGAGACCGCGTTCATTTACGTGGACGCACTCGCCAAGTCGGGCGCCGTCGACAAGGCGCTGACGGCGATGGACGAGCTCATCGACGTGCTCGCCGAAGACGCCAACGCGCTCCTGCGTCTTTCCGAGGTGAGCTTCGAGCACGGCCAGTCCGAGCGCACGCTGACGATCCTCGATCTGTTGCTGGAAAAGCACGAGCCGCTGCTCGGCGGCGCAGAGCTCGCGATGGCGCTCTACCGGCGCGGCGAGGCGCTCGCGAAGCTCGGCCGGATCCGCGAGGCGATGGAAGCGCTCGAGCGCTCCTGCAAGGCCGACCCGAAGAACCCGCTGCCGCTGCGCGCGCTGGCCAAGATCCACTCGCTGCGCGAGGAGTGGGAGAAGGTCATGGCCACGCGCTACCGCGAGCTCGACCTGGTCTCGGGCGACGAGCGCATCCAGGCGCTGATGGATATCGGCGACGTCGCGGCCAACAAGGTCAACAACGCCGACTATGCGGCGCGCGCGATGTTGCTCGCGCTCGACGAGCGCCCGAACGACCGCAACATCCTGGCCAAGCTGATGCAGCTCTACAGCTCCGAGAAGGACTGGCCGGAGCTGCTAGACGTGATCGAGCGGCTGGCAGAGGTGGTGGACGATCCGCGGCAGCGCTCGAAGTACCTGCTCACGGGCTCGAAGGTCGCGGCGCGCGAGCTGCGCGATCCCGAGCGTGCCGTGGCGTTCCTCGATCAGGCGCTGTCGGCCGATCCGGACAACGAGCAGGCGTTCAACGAGGCGCTCTCGCTGCGCCGCCAGCTCCGCGACTACGACGGCGTGAAAGAGCTGCTCAAGGTCCGGGCCCAGCGCCTCAGCAACCATCGCCCGAACCGCCCCGAAGAGCGCCGCGAGCTACTCGAGACGCTGCTCCAGCTCGCCGAGGTCTACGAGGAACGGCTGGGCCGCCGCGAGCAGGCGATCCGCGTGATCGAATCGGCGATCCAGGTAGACCCCGAGAACCAGCGCTTCGAAGAGAAGCTCGCCAAGATGTACGCGGCGGAGCCCGCGGTCTACTTCGACCAGGCGATCAAGTCGCTCGGCGCCTGGATCCAGCGCGATCCGTACCGGCCTCAGCCGTACAAGCTCTTGCGCAAGGTCTACACCGAGGCGCGCCGCGCCGACGGCGCGTTCCTGGCCTGCCAGGCGCTGCACGTGCTGGGCCAGAGCGCGCCCGACGAAGAGCGCTTCTTCGAGCGCATGCGCAGCGACGACCCGGACATCCGCTTCGGCCTGACGCGCGACGACTGGTTCGAGCTGATCTCGCCCGACGACAGCCAACCGATGTTGACGGCGCTGTTCGCGATGATCGAGCCCTTCGTGATCGCGACGCGCAGCGAGCCGCTCGAGGCTTATGGCCTGCACGAGGGCCACCGCATCGATCCTCAGGCGTACCCGTACGGCCTGGTCGGCGCCGTGCACCGCGCGGCCGACGCGCTCGGAATTCCCGAGCCGCCGATGTACCAGCAACCCGACGATCCGGGGGTGCTCGGCGTGCTACCGACGCAACCGCCCGTGATCTTGGTCGGCGGCGGCGCGTTCAACCAAAACTTCGGCACGCTCGAGACCGAGTTCGTCGCCGCCCAGCACATCGCTTACTACCAGCCGGGGCTGTACCTGCGAAAGCTGCTGCCGAACCTCACGGCGCTGAAGACCTGGCTGTTCGCGGCGATCCGCTTGGTGAAGCCGCGCTTCCCGATCACGCCCGACATCGAGGCGCCGGTCGCCGAGGCGGGGCGCGCGCTGGTACGCCTCACGCAGGGTGCCAACATCGAGAACCTGACCCATTTCGTGACCAAGCTGCTGTCGTCCGACACGCAGCTCGATCTGAAGCGCTGGGTCCAGTCGGTCGATCACAGCGCAGACCGCGCCGGGCTCGCGGTCTGCCACGACCTGCAGACGGCCTGCACGCTCGTGCAATCGATCGCCCCGCCGCCCGGCGGACCGAGCGTCGAGCTGCGCATGGAGAATCTGTTCTCCTACTCGGTGAGCCCGCGCTACCTCGAGCTCCGGATGCGCCAGGGCGTCGCCGTCGACCAATGAACGCACCGCCTGGTCCGCCGGGCGCGTTCACGCCGGGCTACCACGAAAACCGCGACCAGGGCCCGCTCGCGCCGGTGGTGTACTCCGAGAAGCAGCGCAGCACGGCGATCCTGCTCTCGTTCTTCCTCGGGAACTTCGGCGTCGATCGCTTCTACCTGGGCCAGGTCGGGCTCGGGCTCTTGAAGCTGTTCACGCTCGGCGGCTTGAGCCTGTGGTGGTTGATCGATCTGATGCTGTTCGCGCTCGATCAAATCAAGGATAACGACGGACGCCGCCTCCGGCCGCCGCCGAACGAGGGCACGCCGCGTGTCCCCGCCAACCACGTGCTCGTCGCGAGCCTCTTGGGCGGCAGCTTCGGGCTCGACCGCTTCTTGCTCGGCCAGACCGGCCTGGGCCTCGCCAAGCTGTTCACGCTCGGCGCCTGCGGCGTGTGGCAGATGATCGACATCGTGCTGGCGGCCACGGGCGCCATGCACGACAAGGACGGAAATTCCCTGAAGTGGGAGTGAGCTCGCGGAGGGCCGAGACG
>JALYWZ010000638.1 GCA_030852505.1 Myxococcota bacterium
CCGCGCGGGCGCGCCGTTTCTGACCCTGCGAACAGCCGACGCGAACCTGGCCGCGGCCGAGCTGTTCCACAAGCGCGGCTACCGCGTGACTCGGCGGCTGCCGCGCTATTACGCGGGCGTTTTCGACGCCCGTGAGCTCACCAAGCGGCTCACGTAGCGCGCTCAGTGGTGCTGGCGGTCGGCGGTCATCTGGTTACCGCGCAGGCCGGGCACGTGATTTTCCACGGCTTCCACGGCGTTCGCCGCGGCGTCCCCCAGCTCGTCGATCTTGCGACCGATGCGCGCGCGCGTGTCGCTGCCGCTGGCGGGAGCGAGCAGCAGGGCGGTGCCGGCGCCGACCAGCGCGCCGATCCCGAGGTAGGCCAGATTCTCCGAGATGTGGCTGCGGTTGCGCTGCAGACCCACCCGGCCGAGCACGCCATCCGCATCGAAGTCCGAGATCGCGCGAGCGACGCGGCTGGCGAGGATGGCACTGCCGATGGACAAGAGAACGTTGGCTTTCTTCATCGTGAAGTCCTTTCGTGGGGGAGCGGTGTCCCGTTGCTCCACCTCCTCTCGCAAGGATCGGACCAACTCGAGCTGTGCGGCGCTGCTCCAGAAGTCCTTCAGAAGCAGTGCATTCCACAGGGCGCAGCGCTGAAAAGTCCTCGACGGGTCTCATCCTGCCGCACTCTGCCGCGCGCGCGAGACGTGCTGTCACGCACCTTCGCTTCGGTGCGGGTGCCTCGCGGCAAATTCCCCGTGCTCAACTCGCCCGACACAGGAAGCGAAGCAGCGTCCCCATGGGCTGCAGCGGCTGCGCCTCGAGCCGCCCTTCCGCTCGCCGTGCGATCGCGTGACAGACCGACAACACCTGCATCTGATCGGCGCCGACCCGCGCATGTTTCTGTTCGGGTGGATCGAGCCGATCCAGTCGTTGCGGCGTCGGGTGCATGGCGGGCACGCGTAGGTCGAAAAATACGCCCGTATCTGCCTGGCTCACGCCGATCGTCACCTCGCCGCCGGGCGGTGTGAGGCGCAGCGCGAGCGATAGCAAGCTCGTGAGCACGATCAGCGCCGAGGTGCTGTCGAGCATCCCCTCGGGCGACGGCCCGGTGGGCTGGTTGAGCGTCACCCCGCGCCGCTCCGCGACCGGTCGGTAGAGGCCCAGGGCGTCCTCCAGCATTTCCGAAACGGAACGGCGCTCCACGACCGGGTCCGGCGCGGTCAGGTACTCGATCAGGCGCCGAATTTGCTGCGCCAAACGATCCACCTGCTCCTCGATGCGTCGCGCGTTTTCGACCGCGCTCTCGTCGTTCGGGTTGGAGCGGATCATCGCGGCGCGTCCCGCGATCACGTTCAGTGGCGTCCCGATCAGATGACCGATCATGGATGCCACGCGTGACGTGACAGCCATGCGCTCGTCTTGCCGCAGCCGATCGAGCAAAACCAGCCGATCTTCCAGCTGTTGCTCCAATTCGGAGCGGGGCGGTGGCGCCATGGCCTCCAGGTACATCCGAGCGAGCGCGCTGGGAAGAGTTCTCGTGAGTTTGCTGCGTTTGGGCAGCGGTTTCTCGCCAGCGTTGAGGCAATGCGCCTCGGGCCCGGGAGCTCATTATCAGTTGATACAGCAACCACCGCGCCAGCACCTTGGCACGGGGACTGCACTCCTCGGTGATGTAGGTCGCGAAATGCCTACGGGCGCTTCGCGCCAGCAAAAGGAGAAAAGGGATGAACTGGGATCAAATCGAGGGCCAGTGGCGTCAGGCAAAGGGCAAGCTGCGTCAGAAGTGGGGCAAGCTCACCGACGACGATCTGGACGTGATCGGCGGCAAGAAAGACGTCTTGGTCGGCCGCCTTCAGGAACGCTACGGCATGAAGAGAGACGAAGCCGAGCGCGACGTCGACAACTTCATCAACACCATTTGAGCCCTCGCGGCCACGCAAGGAGAGAGCCATGATCCGAGTCGACAAGGCTTGGGTGCTCGCGGTGTGTATAGCCGGAACGGCTTGCGCCCGGAGCGCCGAGCAAGAGTCTGCCGAAGCCCTCCAGGAAGAGCAGAAGGCACAAGCGGCAGCCAACGATGCAGCGGCCGATGTCCGCAAGGAAATCGACGCGGCCAATCACGAAGCAGCCGAGAAGACGACGGAGGCGGATCGCGAGGCAGCCGAGAAGACCAGCGAGGCGAATCGCGAAGCCAACGAGCGCGTCGCAGACGCGACCCGAGAGGGCGCGGACAAGATCGCGGCGGCCCGGAAGGACGCGGACGAGGCGGCCGGGGACGCCGCCAAGGCGCTCCAAGTGGCCCGCACCGATCTCAGGAAGTCCGTGGACAAGCAGCTCGACGACATCAACGAGCGGATCGGCAAGCTCCGAGAGAAAATCGCCAAGGCGAAGCCCGAGGTGAAGGCTGACCTCACGAACCAGACGAACGAGGTCGAAAAGCGCACCTCGACGCTGCGCGGTGACGTGCGAGCGTTCGAGACCGAAACCGCAACCAACGTCGAGGACTTCCGCAAGCGGTTCGAAGCCAGCATGGCGGATCTGAAGAAGAAGCTCGACCAGCTCGAGAACCGTACCTAGCGGCGCCGAAGTGCCGGAAGCTTTCTTACCCCGACTTTCGCCGCGCGCGCAGCGAGCAGCGCGCGCGGCGTCTGCCGTTCTGTCACGGCTGGCGCTGGTGGTCGCGGCGCTCGAGCTGGTTTGGGTGATCGCCGCGAACCTCGCGCTCAAGACTTCGATCCTGGAAGGGGCGTTCAACTCCTCCCCTGACGTTCGAATCGAATATCGCTCGGCCTCGAGCCCCTGGCCCGGTCGCGTGCACGTCCAGGGCTTGCGCGTCCGGATGGAGGACTACAACGTCCAGTTTCTCCTGACGATCGAGGATGCGCGCGTCGATCTGAGTCTGCTGGAGCTCACCCAGCGCACCTTCCACGCGCTGTGGGTCGAGGCCGAGGGCGTCTCGTTCAAGATGCGGCACAAGGTGCACGCCGTCGAGAACGCGCGACGCCTCGCCGCTTATCCGAAAATCGAGGGCTTCGCCGATCCGCCGCTTTATCGCGGCTCCAAGCCGCCGCCGATCCCGGACTCCGACTACGACCTCTGGCAGATCCACATCGAGAACGTCGTCGCGGGCGTCGACGAGCTGTGGTTCCTCGAGTACCGCTATCGAGGCCCCGGCCAGGCGCGCGGTAGCTTCCTGCTGAGGCCAGCCCGCAGCTTCGAGCTTTCACCGTCCGAGCTTTCGTTGTCCGGAGGCCGACTGACCGTCGCCGATCGTCCGGTCGCCGAACAGGTGCACGGCAAGCTCACCGCCGAGGTCGAGCGGTTCGATGTCCAAAAGGTGAGCGGCATGAAGCCCCTCGACAACGTTACGGCCAACGTCGCGATCACGGCCGAAGGCGGCGATCTGTCATTTCTCGACGTCTATCTGGAGCCGGACGCCGGTTTGCGAGCCAAAGGGCCAGTCCGCCTGGAGCTGATCACGGAGCTCGAAAAAGGCGTCATCCAGCCGCCGACGCGGCTGGCCGTCACCGCGGAAGCCGCTGAAGTTCGCGGCAAACGCGCCGCGTTCTCGGGCGATCTCGAGGCCGTGCTCTCGGCTCCCGAGGGCTCGGAACAGCTCGCGCTCGACGCGCGGTCCGCGCGCATCCAGGGGCTCGCGGACGAAAAAGACGTACCCGGGCCGACGCTCGAGACCGTCTCGCTTGCGCTGCGCCTGACCCAGCGTCGCCTGAGTCAACCCATGCGCATCGCCGCGAGCTCGGTCGACGTCCACCGCGGCCGCGCGCCGGCGCTGGCCTGGTTCGAGCGCTGGTTAGAGCCGTGACGCGATGCTCCGAAGC
>JALYWZ010000114.1 GCA_030852505.1 Myxococcota bacterium
CCGCTCGCGAAGCGCGCCTCGGGCTCGACGCGCCGATAGGCGAAGTCGTCGTAGCGGTGCTTCGTCGCCCACATCATCGTGAACACGTTCTTGTGGAACATCGGCGAGTGCGGATCGCGCTCGGTGTCGCTGTACGCGTGGTGCATGCGATGCAGGATCGCGTACGCCCTCGGGTTCAAGTAGCTCGGGCCCTGCGTCAGGTACGTGAGCAGGTGGAAGAACCGTTCCCACCCCTTGGAGAGATCGAACTGACGGTGCGCGCCGTAGCGGTGCAGAAAGAAGGTCTGGCAAAAGACCGAGCTCAGCCAGTGGCCGGCGAAGAAGGCGATGAGAATAGCCATCCGAGGTGGCGCCGAGGGTACGTCGACCGCTCGGTCCGCGGTAGTCATGGTTCCGTCATTTCCCGGGGAAAAGCCGAACTTTTCCCGGCCGGCGGCAGTTTTTGCAGTGCGCCAAGTCAGGATCGGCCTTTACGCGGCGAGTCAACCGGGGCAGAGGGCAGCGCCGTGTCCGAGTCCACCAAAGCGCGGTTCGTCGATTTCATGGTGCGCGCCGGCGTCCTCACGTTCGGCGAGTTCGTGACCAAGAGCGGGCGAAACACCCCGTTCTTCATCAACACCGGGCGCTACCGGCGGGGCTCGGACCTCGCAGCGCTCGGCGAATTCTACGCCCAGGCCATCGTGGGCCGACTGGGCACGGATTTCGACGTGCTGTTCGGCCCCGCCTACAAGGGGATCCCGCTGGTCGCGACCACGTCGATCGCGCTCTTGCAACGGCACCAAAAGGACGCCGCTTTCTGCTTCAACCGCAAGGAAGAGAAGGACCACGGCGAGGGCGGCACGCTGATCGGCGAGCCGCTGAAAGACGGGCAGCGCGTGGTGATCGTGGAAGACGTCACCACGGCGGGCACCTCGATTCACGAGACCGTGCCGCTCTTGAAGAAGGCGGCGAACGTGGTGCTGGCCGGCCTCGTGGTGTCGGTGGACCGGCAGGAACGCGGGCAGAGCCGGCTCAACGCGCTCGCCGATCTCGAGCAGCGCTACGGCATGCCGGCCTTCGCGATCGTGACGATCGACGAGGTGATCGACTCGCTGCGCGGCCGCGCGATCGATGGCCGCGTAGTCGTCGACGAGGCGACCTACGAGCGGGTGGTAGCCTATCGCAAGCAATACGGCGGGGACCCGCGCTAGTGCGACAAACGGTTAGGAATCTGCCGAGATTGGCCGAAAATTCCGACGAAAAAAGTGACCGCGTGGGGAGGGGCCCTGACGAATTCACTTCGGCGGGGAGCGGCGGCGCGTGCCGCCCCTGAGAACAGGGCTAGAATGGCCGGCCGAAAATGACTGAATCGCCTGCGTCCGCACCGCTCGTCGGGGTCATCATGGGCTCGAAGAGCGATTGGGACACCCTCCAACACGCCGCCTCCACGCTCGACGAGCTCGGGGTGCCGCACGAGGTGCGTGTGGTCTCGGCGCATCGCACCCCGGACCTGATGTTCGAGTACGCCTCGAGCGCGGAGGGCCGCGGCCTCGAAGTGATCATCGCCGGGGCCGGCGGTGCCGCGCATTTACCGGGCATGGTCGCTGCCAAGACGCGCCTGCCCGTGCTCGGCGTGCCCGTGCAGACCCACGCGCTGTCGGGGATGGATTCCCTGCTTTCGATCGTACAGATGCCCGCGGGCATCCCGGTGGGCACGCTGTCGATCGGCAAGGCCGGCGCGATCAACGCCGCGCTTCTCGCCGCCGCCGTGCTCGGCGCCAAACACCCAGAGCTCCGCGAAGCCTTAGGACGATACCGTGCAGCGCGAACCCAGACAGTCCTCGAATCCCCCGACCCGCGATCCTGAGGCCGGCATCGCACACTCCGGGCGCGTCGGCGTGCTCGGCGCCGGGCAGCTCGGCCGCATGCTCGCGCTGTCTGGGCACGCGCTCGGGCTCGAGCTCGTGTTTCTGGATCCGGCGCCGGACGCGCCCGCGGGTCAGCTCGCTCCGCAGATCGTCGCCAGCTATACCGACAGCCAGGCGCTCGAGTGGCTCGCTGCGAGCGACGTCGTCACCTACGAGTTCGAGAGTGTTCCGGTGGTGGCCGCCGAGGCGCTCGAGGTCCGGGCCCGGGTCGCGCCGCCGTCGAAAGCGCTGCGCGTGGCGCAAGATCGATTGAGCGAAAAGGAGTGCTTCCGCGAGCTCGGCATCCCGACTCCGGATTTTTTCGCGGTGAACAGCGAGGCGGAGCTGCGCGCGGGGGTCGCTGAGCTCGGCTATCCCTGCGTGCTGAAGACGCGCCGCCTGGGTTACGACGGCAAGGGTCAGCGCGTGCTGCGCTCCGCGGAGCAGGCGGCCCTCGCCTTCGCGGACCTCGGCTCGTCCCCGTTGATCCTCGAACGCTTCATCGCGTTCGAACGCGAGCTCAGCTTGCTCGCGGTGCGCAGTCGTGGCGGCGAGACCGCCTTCTACCCGCTGGTAGAGAACCACCACCGCGACGGCATCCTGCGGCTGACCCGCGCTCCGGCGCCAGGGCTCACGGCCGAGCTCCAGACGTTGGCCGAGGGTTACGTGCGGCGCTTGATGGAGCGCCTCGAGTACGTGGGCGTGCTCGCGCTCGAGCTGTTCGAGCGGAACGGCGCGCTGATCGCCAACGAGCTCGCGCCGCGCGTCCACAACTCGGGACACTTCTCGATCGAGGGCGCGGAGACGAGCCAGTTCGAGAACCACCTGCGCGCCGTGATGGGCTGGCCGCTCGGCTCCACGGCGGTGCCCGAGCCGTGCGCCATGCTCAACTGCGTCGGGCAGATGCCGAGCGCCGAAGAGGTGCTGCGCGTACCGGGCGCGCACCTGCACGCTTACGGCAAGTCACCGCGCCCGGGCCGCAAGCTCGGCCACGTCACGCTGACCGGCGCGAGCGAGCTCGAAGCGCGGATCGCCACGCTGTCTGCCATGCCCGGGACCGGCTGAATTTCACAGAGCGGCGGCATCGTCGAGCAGGCGCGCCGTGTCCTCCGCCGACTCCGTCCGATAGTAGCCACGCAGCCCGAGCTCGCGATCGATCAGCGCCAGATAAGTGCCGTGCAAGATCCCGAAGTCGGGCTTGCTCGGATCGGCCTTGCCGTCGAGCGCCATCTTGACGCCCTCGACCGCCGTCTTTTTCACGACCTCGAGGTCCCCGGTCAGAAACCGCCAGCTCGCCGGGTCGGCCTGGTACTTCCGAGCGTAGGCGCGGAGCACCTCGGGCGTGTCGTTCTCGGGATCCACGCTGAAGCTGACCAGAGTCAGCTCCTGCTTGCGCTTCGCTGCCTCGAGCTGCAGCTCGCGCATCCGCCGCGTGATGCGCGGGCAGATCGTCGGGCAGCGCGTGAACATGAAGGCCGCGACCCAGACCTTGCCGCGAAGCTCGGCGCTTCCGAGCGGCTTTCCGTCCTGGTCCGTGAGCGCGAACGCGGGCAACACACCGAGCGACGGCAGCTCTGACTTTCGCCGGCAGGCTGCGAGCGCGGCGCACGCGAAGAGGAACTGGCGGCGACCGGAGACGAGCACGCCGCCGCTATAGCGCAGGGCTCGCGATCGTGCCGCCCCGGGCGGAATCAGCTAACCCGCCGATTTTTCGGGGAGTTCGCGTAACGCAGGGCGGCAGCGATTCGAGACCCCGACGTCCCTTGCCAGCCGAAAGGAGGTCCGCTACCAAGGCGCTCGTCCGCGCCGGGTGCGTGGAGACGGAAAGCGAGGCAGTCCGATGCGCTGGATCCGCAAATTGTTCGAACGGCTTCGTCCCCCGCTGCCGAAGTTCGCTTGAGCTCGACGGCGAACGCGGCGGTCGGCCTGTGCGCCGATTGCCGGTACGCGCGTCGCGTCGTCTCCGCGCGCGGCAGTGAATTCTGGCGTTGCCTGCGCGCCGACGATCCGGCGCTCGCCGGCGAATTCCCGAAGTATCCGCGCTTGCCGGTGCGAAGCTGCCGGGGTCATGCGCGCCGCTACCCGAGCGGAACGCCGAGCTGAGCTCCGGCCGCAGCCGGCCGTGGCCGAGCTTCAGCTCGCAGGGGATTTCTGGTAACGGTACGTTCCCGATGGCCGTCCAGACGCCCGAAGTTGCAAGCATTTTGGCAGCAACTGCGCCCCGCGGCGTCGAGCTCGACCCCGTCCGCTCACTCGAGCTGGACGACCGGGATCGCGAGACACCGCCGCTCACGCTCACGGCTCGCACGGCGCTGTTGATCATCGGTGAGGGCCTCTCGCTCGGGCTCTTGCTGTGGGCGCTGCTGTCGGGCCCAGCCACCATCCCCTATTCGATCGACAACAAGCTGCCGATCGCCGAGCGCAAAGTCCTGGTCGGGACGATGCTCGGGCTCGGCGGGCTCGGCGTGCTGGCCGCGCTCGGGCTGTACCTGCGACGCGGCCTCAGCGGGCTGTGGCGCGCCTCGGAGATCGCGCGCCGGCTTGCGCCGCTGATGCTGGTCGGCTTCTTGCCGTTCCTGTTCCGCTGGCAGCTCTGGCAGACGCGCGAGCTGGCGTTGGGCGTGTTCGTGACGCTGTATTCGCTCGGCGCCTACGCCGCCTTCCTGATGGCGCTGCGCGCGCCGCCGCTCTTTTCCGAGGACTACAGCGCGTTCCTGCGGCGGGTCGCGCTCGCCGTGCTCTCTCGGACTCGCGGGTACCTGCCCCTCCTGGTGGTGCTGCTCGGGATCGCCGGTTACACGGCGTTCTTCTCATTTTACACGATCCAGAATCACAAGAACCTCGGGACCGCGAGCTTCGATCTCGGGCTCGAGAACAACCTGCTCTGGAATCTGGTCCACGGCGGACCGTTCATGAAGTCGTCCCCGCTCGGCCCGACGACGCACTTCGGCTACCACGCCACGTTCTTCGCCTACCTGATCGCGCCGATCTACGTGCTCTGGCAGAAGCCCGAGATGTTGCTGGTCTACCAGTCCGCGATGATCGCGCTCGCGGCGCTGCCGCTATACGGCTTCGCCAAGCGTCACGTCGGCCGCTGGACGGCTGCGGTGGTTGCGCTCGCGTACCTGTTCTACGCGCCCGTTCACGGCTCGAACCTGTACGACTTTCACTACCTGCCGCTCGGCGTGTTCTTCCTGTGGCTGGTGCTGTACCTGATCGAGAGCGGACGCTACAAGCTGTCGGCGCTGGCGATCGTGGTCACGCTCTCGGTGCGCGAAGACGTCGCAGCCGGCTTGATCATCATCGGCGCTTACCTGCTGCTCGCAGGCTCGAAACCACGGGCGGGCGCGGTGGTCGCAGGGATCGCCTCGGTCTACTTCGTGGTGTTGAAGATGATCGTCATGCCCTACGTGCAGCAGGGCGGCGAATCCTTCATCCACCAGTGGCAGGGCCTGGTTCCGGACGGCGCGCGCAGCTACGGCGGCGTGCTGATGACCGTGCTCGCCAACCCGGTCTTCACCCTGAACAGCCTGCTCGAACCCGAAAAGTACCTGTACGCGGTGCAGATCGCGGCCCCGCTCTGCTTCTTCCCGTGGCGCCGGCCGATCGGTTACTTCCTGTCGCTGCCGGGTTTCTTCTTCACGCTGCTGTCGACCAAGTACCTGCCGCTAGTGCAGATCTCGTTCCAGTACACCGCGCACTGGTCGGCGTTCTTGTTCATTGCGGTGGTCGCGAATCTGGCCGCGCTGCGCAAGCCCACGGCCGACGGCAACTTGCTCGGGCGCATCAAGCAACGCGCCTGGGTAGGGGCGATCGTGTTGTCCACGCTGGTCACGAGCTACCAGTACGGTGCGATCCTCCAGCAGAACACCGTGCGCGGCGGCTTCGGCCCGTACCGATTCACGCACACGGAGGAGGACCAGCGCCGCTACCGCGATCTGATGGCGCTGATCGCCAAGGTCCCGCCGATGGCGAAGATCGTGAGCTCGGAGAACATCGTGCCGCACGTCTCGAGCCGTCCTGATGCCTACACGCTGCGCGTGGGGGTGTTCGACGCCGAGTGGCTCCTGTTCCAGACGCCCGTCGGCGGCGAGGAATACACCGCGGCGAACAAGGCACTGAACGACGACTTCGGCGTCGTCGAGCTACGCGGCGGCTTCGTGCTCGCCAAGCGGGGCTACGACAAAGCCCAGAACGCCGCGGCCTTCAAGAAGATGCGTTAGTAAGAGTTGACCGGTCCGTCGTGCTCGCGATCGGCGTGCACGGCGCGGACGGCGTGGCCATCGCCCTGGAAATTCAGCTCGCGGGCGGCGATGTACAGCGGGCGGCGCTTGATCTCCTCGTAGATGCGGCCCACGTACTCGCCGAGGATCCCGGTCATCAACAGCTGCGCCGAGAAGCCGAAGGTGAGCACCACCATGATCGTGGTCCAGCCCGGCACCTGGCCGAAATCGAAGAACTTGATCGCGAGCAGCGCGACGCCCATCAACACCGCCGCCACGCCGCCGATCAGGCCGAGCCAGGTTGCGAGCTTGAGCGGCACCACCGAGAACGAGGTGATGCCGTCGATCGCGAAGCGAATCATCTTGCGCAGCGGGTACTTGGTCTCGCCCGCGAAGCGCGCCTCGCGGTCGTAGAGCACCGCTGTCTGGCGGAAGCCGACCCAGGCGACCATGCCGCGCACGAACCGGTGCTGCTCGCGGAGAGCCCGCATCGTCAGCACCACGGGCCGCCGCATCAGCCGGAAATCGCCGGCGTCTACCGGGATATCCACGCCGGTCATGGCGCGGATGAAGCGGTAGAACAGCGAGGCCGTGGCGCGCTTGAAGATCGTCTCGCCCTGGCGCTTGCGGCGCACGCCGTAGACCACGTCGTAGCCTTCGGCTGCCTTCTCGAGCATCGCGGTCACGACCTCGGGCGGGTCCTGCAGATCCGCGTCGAGCACCACCACCGCGTCGCCCTCGGCGCGATCGAGGCCCGCGGTGATCGCGATCTGGTGGCCGAAGTTACGCGCGAACGAGATCACCTTGTAGCGAGGCTCGCGCGCCGCCATGCGCTCGAGCAACGTCAAGGACTGGTCGCGCGAGCCGTCGTTGATGAACACCACTTCCCAGTCGCTGCCCACCAGGGTGAGGTGCGACAGAAACTCGCTGAGCCGTCGATCGAGCTCCGGCAGAGTCTCCTCCTCGTTGTAGACGGGAATGACCAGCGAGAGTTTGGGACGGAGCATCGGCGACTTTCGGAGCACGGCGCTTAGCAAAGGGGACCCGCTGGGTAAAGCCGGACCCGAGCGGGCGGCCGGCGCGAGCGGGAATTCAGGCTATACTCGGCCCGGTGAGCGCCGGGAATACCGCAAGCACCAAGTTCGACGGTTACGCCAAAGAGTACTCGACGATGCACGACGCCAGCGTCGAGGCGAGCGGCGAATCCGCCGAGTATTTCGCCCGTCACAAGGTGGAATGCCTGGCCCGCCTCGGGATTGGTCCCGAGACCGCCCTGCTCGACTACGGCTGCGGCATCGGCAACCTCACCTGCCAGCTCAGCCCCCGCTACGCCGACGTTCACGGCTTCGACCCGTCGCTCGAGAGCCTGAAGATCGCGCGCGAGCGCGCGCCGCAAGCCAAGTTCACGAATGACCCGGCCGAGCTGCCCGACGCGCGCTTCGGCGCGGCCGTGCTGGCCGGCGTGCTGCACCACGTGCCCCCCGCCGAGCGCCCGGCGCTGCTCGCGACCGTCGCCCAGAAGCTCGCGCCCGGCGGGCGCCTGGTCGTGTTCGAGCACAACCCGTACAATCCGCTCACGCGCCGCGCCGTGGCCGCTTGCCCGTTCGACGACGACGCGATCTTGCTGTTCCCGCGCGAGGTCAAGCGGCTCTTGGCCGCGACCGGCCTGACCGGGATCCGCCAGGACTTCGTGGTGTTCTTCCCGCGGCAGCTGGCGGCGCTCCGCCCGCTCGAGCCGCATCTGGGTTGGCTGTTTCTCGGCGCGCAAACCATGACGACCGCGACGCGCAGCTGATTCGAGCCGCGCCGCCCCGCCTTGACCCGGCACAGGGCCTTTGCTTCCCTGTGCGCCGTGGAAACCAGCTCGACCGAGCCCCAGCCCCTAGCGCCTCCGATCGTCGCGGCAGCGAAACCGCGTGCGGGCGGTTGGTTTTGGGGCAGGGCGCGTATGCGCGAGCTGCGCGCTCGGCAACGCTGGGAAGCGGTGCACTCGCAGCCGTTCGAGCGCCATGCCCGGCTCGCGAGTGACTACGCGCGGGTCACGCTCGATCCTCCGGAGCTGTTCCTGAATGGTCGGGCCGACGCCATCGCCTGCCACCTCTACTGTCAGTCGATCTACTGGGCGCTGCGCAAGCTGGAAGCCGAGCGACGCGGCCCGAGCGTGGAACAGACCTCGGAGCCGCCGAGCCCGGAGGCGCTCGAGCGCCTGTGGACGGCGGAGCTACCCGAAAGCACCAAGGCCACGCTCGTGACGCGGGACGCGCGCCTGCTCGAACGAGCCCACCACGATTTTTGCACCAAGTCTTTCGCTGATTTTCACGAGCTGCCGCCCGAAGAGCAGGTGCGGACGGCGCGGCGCCTGTCGCAGGTGGCGACCGAGCTGCTGCACGCCTCTCGGACCACTCGCCAGCAAATCGACGCGGTCTGGCTGCGCCGCGCGCTGAGCCTCGGGGCCGTGCTGGTCGTCGCCGCGCTGGTCGTGCTGGGCGTGCTGTGGAGCCGAGAAAAGCGCGAGGCCGAGCGCAACCTGGCGGTCGGAAAGCCCTGGCACGCGAGCTCCGCGTACGGCGGCTACGGCTGCAAATCGCCGCAGCAATCCTGCGAATCGAGCCCCGATTACTTCTTCCACACCGAGGAGCAGGATCGGCCGTGGATCGAGTTCGACCTGGGCAAGCCGCAAACGGTCGCCGGCCTGCGCGTCGACAATCGCAAAGATTGTTGCGCCGAGCGCAGCGTGCCGCTCGTGGTCGAGATCAGCCGTGACCAGCAGAAGTTCACGGAGGTGGCGCGTCGAGACCAGGGCTTCCGGACCTGGCGTGTCGAGTTCGAGCCCGTGGTCGCGCGCTACGTCCGCATCCGCTCCACGCGCCGCACGATGATGCACCTGTCGCAGGTGCGGATCCTGTCGCCCTAAGTCTCGCCGGCGGCGGCCAGCGGCGGCCAGCACGGCGCCCGCGCGAAAGCTCGGCGCTCGCGGCTGGCAGGGCGCGTGCAGCAGAGCGCGGCCATGCCGACACTCGCCACCACGCTCAGCATTTGCGGTGCTCCTCTCGGAACGGCGACGGCGCACACCAGCGCGCTGGTCGGGCTGGAAGCGCGCCCGATTCAGGTCGAGGTGTGCTGCACGCGCGGGCCCTCGCTGTTTCAAATGGTCGGCCTGGCCGAGGCCGCGGTGCGCGAGTCGCGGGTGCGGGTGGCAAGCTCCCTCGCCAAGCTCGGCGTGCTGATCGACGAGCACGCCGTGACCGTCAACCTCGCCCCCGCCGATCAGAGAAAGTCCGGGGCCACGCTCGACGTGGCGATCGCGCTCTCGATTCTCGGCGCTCTCGACCGCATCCCGAGCCGCTCCCTCGAGCGCACGCTGGTGCTCGGCGAGCTCTCGCTCGATGGGCAGATCCGACCGGCTCGCGGGGTCCTGGCTCAGCTCCACGGCGCGCGCGAGCGCGGCCTCACGCGAGCGCTCGTACCCGCCGGCAACGCGGCCGAGGCCGGGCTCGGCACCGGGCTCGACG
>JALYWZ010000639.1 GCA_030852505.1 Myxococcota bacterium
GCCGCAGGCGGAGCGGCGGGCATGCAGGCGCCGGGCGTCGCGGTCGTCACCGCGCCGGCCTTGTAGGCGCTGATATCGTTGCTGGAGCGCGTGCCCGGGTTGAAGCAGGCTTTCACGCCGCCGATGCTCTTGATGTAGTCGATGTCGATATCGAACTCCCACCAACTGCCCTTGGCGATCTGTCCCACCAGCTGCGGCGCGCGCTTGACGATGCACTTGGGATCGAAACCGATATCGTCCATCGGAACGTTGGCGCCGCTCATGCCCTTACCCGTCAGATCGGCCCCCGTCGGCACGAAGTTCGGATTCGTGCCGGACGCGTCCGTGAACAGCCCCGTGCCGTTGGTGGTGACGACGTTGTTCGACCAGCCCTGCGTCGGCTGATTCTGGATCGGCATGCTGCCCGCGGGGGCGACGCCGGTGCCAACGATCACGTTGTTCTGGAAGCTCACGCCTTCGATCGTGATGCCGCCGTTCGTGAAGTAAATTTCGCCGGGGTTGGTGGGGCCCGTCGCGCGCGAGCCGAACTGCGAGTTCTGATAACAGGTGTTGTTGAGAAACTTCGTGCCGCGGCTGTCCGTCAGGCGCAGGCACGAGCCGGCGTTGCGGAACGCGATGTTGTTGATGAACAGGGCGTTGTGCGACGCCTCATCGACGATGAAGCCGCTCCCGTCGGTGCGCTTCTGCTCGTCCGAGTTCTCGAAAGAAATGTTGCCTTCGATGACGGTGGTGCCGGTCGCCTCGAACAGCGTCACGCCGCTCGACCAGGCGTGCACCGTGCTCGTGCCGTTGTGGGCCGCGATCGAGTGTTTGAGCTTGAAGTTCGGCGCGCTGAAGAACGTGAACCCGGTGCGGCCGTTCGAGTACGAGATACAGTTCTCGATCTCCCAGTACCCGTTCGACACCTTGTCTGAGTCCACGCCGTCCGCCCAGCCGTTGCCGAAGCCGATGTTGAAGCCGCGCGCGACGATGCCCTGAAAGCGCACGTACTGAGCGGTGGCCGAGCCCACGCCGCTGTCCTGCGAGTCGTCAGTCGGGCCTGCGCCGGGCCCTTCGAGGATCGGCGTTGCGCACTCGTCCGCCTTGAACGTGATCCACGCCGTCTCGGTTCCGCCCGTGCCGTTGATCCACAAGCCCGACTTGTAGACGCCGTCCATCAGGATCACGTTGTCGCCTGGCATGGCGATGCTGGCCGCGGTGCCCAGATCGCAGGGCTCCGTGCGCGAAGTGCAGCCGCAGCCCGAAGCGCCGTTCGGCGCAACGAACAGGTCCGCGGCCTGGATGCAGTTCACGTAGACGAGGGCGGCAAGAAAAGAGCAAAGGCTGATCGACTGTCGCATGGCAAGACCCCGTGGCGCGCGTCAGGAACGCGGCAGAGAGCGCGCAATCTAGCAAGTCGCACCGCCGCTCGCCATCGCTGTTCGGTAACGACGCATTGCGCCTTCGCCGCGCGCCGCAGGGCGGGGGCCCGCGCCATGTCCCCGGATGTCCGCGATCCGTCGGATCGATCAGACAAAGTGTCGGGTGGGAATGAGCTTGCTAGACCTGGCCTTTGACCGCCCAGGCGCGCGCCTTGAGCTCGATTCGGCCTTGCGCGGTCACTGGGAGCCGCCGTTCGAGATTCTTTCTCAGTGACTCGCGCTGCTCCGGCGCGAGCGAGGCGACGTAGCTCGGCGCCGGCCCGGTGCCGGCGAGGAACGGCTGCCAATAATCATCGAAGTTCTCGAAGCTGGTCGCGACGACGAGCTCCGTCGTCTCCACCCCGGTGAGACCAGCGTCGCGGAACAGCTGCGCCAGCGCGGGCGCGTGGCACAGCGGGAATCTCGGCCCTTCGTCGAGCTCCACTGCGCGCGGATCTTCGGAAGCTTCGTCCCAGAAGCGCCGCAAAAACTGCATGCCCTCCGAGTAGTCCCACACGTACGCGGCGATCACGCCGTTCGGCCGCGTCCGTTCGCGGAGCTCGGCGAGCGCGCGCTCCGGCTCGGGGAGAAAGTTCAGCACCAAGCCCGAGACGGCTGCGTCGAACCCCTCGGCGCGCTTCGGTATCGCAGCGACGCCGGCCACCGAGAACGACACGCGCGGATCGGTGATCGAGCGTTGGGCGTGCGCCACGAATGGTTCGGCAGGATCGACCGCGGTGATGGAGGCCGGCCCCGCCAGTTCCAGGATCGTGCCGGTGAGCGCGCCCGTGCCGCAGCCCAGCTCGAGCCAGTGCGCCTCGCGCTTCACGCCGAGCCACTCGACGAACAGCCGCGCCACCTTGCGGCTCCAGCGGCCCATGTACGTCTCGTACGCAGCGCCGCTTGCCCATTTGTCGTTGCTTGCGCTCATCCCCGAATCTTACCCCGCCGTGGCGCCCGTGCGCAGTCACTGCATCGGCACGACGAACGTCGTCACCGAGCTCGGCGGCAGCATCGCCACGAAGCTGAAGCCGTCGATCGCGATCGGCTCCTGAGCCTCGAGGTCCTCGTCGCGCGACGTGCGGTACACCTCGACCATCGCGCCGACGGCCGGCAACGTCGTCAGATCGAAGGTGAAGCCCTGGGTGGCCGAAGCATCCGCGTTCCGCGCCACCAGCGTCAGGGCTCGCCCATCGCCGCTGGTCGCCGCGACCATGTCGCGCTGGTTCACCTCGACGAACACGGCTCCCGGGCGGATGTAACGGCTGAACCCGGCGTGCATGTAGAAACGCTTGAGCGGCGTGAACGATTGCTTCGCGTCGTCGAGCCACAGGCTCGCCCAGTTCCGGCTCGGATCGCCGACCTGCCAGTCCAACCAGGCTTCGGGCTTCAGATCGCGCAGATCGGTGATGATGCGTCCGGCCATGAACAGCGCCGCCGCGAGGTCACCGGACAGATCCTGACCGAGTGGCCCCGACTCGGATTGCCAGAGGCGCTTGCCGTGCATGGTGGTGAGCGCGCGCACCTCCGTGCGCCGGCTGCCAGCGTACGAATGGGTGTTCACCTGCACGGTCGCGTCCATCGTCGCGGTCGAGAACGAGCGCAGGTTGTCGTACGTCTCGTCCATGCTGTTCTCGTCGGACGCGCTGACGGCCGTCTCGGTCAGCCCCTTGTCCTTCAGCTTGGCGGCTACGGCACGGATCAGCGTCTCCTGATTCGACGGCGAGAAGTGACAGCCCTCCTGGCTGCCGTTGGACTTCCACCAGTTGGCGTTCGGCTCGTTCAGGGGTTCCAGCGTGCGGAAGGTGATGCCCCACGTCTCCTGGAAGTGCTTCACGACCTCGGTCAGGTAATCGGCGAAGGCGTCATACGACTCGTCTTTCAGGTTGTTCGAGCCGTCCGAGCTGCCCGAAGCGCAGCCGCTCTTCGTCATCCAGTAGGGTGGTGAGTTCGAGAACGCTTCGAGAATCACCTCGCTGCCCGTCTCGAGGATCTCTCCCAACACTGCGCGCTGGTTTGCGTCTGCCTCCCAGTCCCACTTGCCCGCAGCCGGCGCAAAGCCGGGCATCTCGCGGTGCTCGCCCATGTGCTCGTGGTCGGGGTTCTCGCCGCCACCGATGTTGTAGCGGAACACGTTGTAGCCGAGACCCGTCGTCGGGTTCACGACCGCATCCACCACCTGGCTGCGCGCCGCGGCGCTCCAACCGCCCACGTGGTTCGCCCACCAGCACAGGCTCGTGCCCCAACCTTCGAACGTCTGGTGACGCTTTCCGGCGTCGACCTTCACCAGCGCCGTCCCGGAGACCGGCGTCACCGTGGGCCGCGGACCGCTGCTTCCGCCCGTGCCAGAGCCTGCGGTTGCAGCACCGCCCGTGCTCACGGAACCACCGCTTCCACCCGTGGCAACCGCGGCTCCGCCC
>JALYWZ010000115.1 GCA_030852505.1 Myxococcota bacterium
GTGCGGGCGGGGGCAACGCCGGAGGGGCGACGGGCGGTGTGACTGCCGGCGGTCTCGCGGGAACCGAAACGGGCGGCGCCCCGAGCGTCACCGACACGGTCACTCGCAAGGCCTCGTCGTACCAGTTCACGCACTTCGCGATCGAGACCAACGCGGACGGCGTGTGGAACGGCACAACGACGCCTGCCGGTCCTCCGATCGAGACGAGCTACGATACGGCCGTCCTCGAGAACGGCTTTTTACGCGTGACGCTGCTGCCGAGCTACGGCGGGCGCATCTTGAGCATCGTGCACAAGCCGACCAATCGCGAGCTCCTGTACCAGAACCCGATCGGTACGCCGTATCTGATGCAGCAAGGCATCTTCTACTACGACTACCTGATGATCCTGGGCGGAATTTTCCCGAGCTTTCCCGAGCCCGAGCACGGGAAATACTGGAACCAACCGTACGAGCTGGAGGTCGTCAGCGAGAGCCCCGAAGCGATCCGCGTGCGGATGTCGCGCCGAGACGATCGTGACCGAGTCGCGGGAATTCCGGCCCGCTACGACGTGGGGCGCACGGACGTACTGGTCGAGCTCGAGGTGACGCTCAGAGCTGGCAGCGCGGCGCTCGAGCTCGACACCACGCTCACGAATACACGCGCGACGGCCGTCCCGAGCTTCGAGTACTGGACGGTCACGACGCTGGCACCGGGCTCGACACCCGGACAGACGGCAATCCCGCTCGACACGCGGATCTTGGCGAAGATGGATCGGGTGCGCCTGCTGGAGAGCGACTGGGACTGGTTTGCGAGCGCCGAAACGCGCGTGAGCGGAGACGTCTTCGAGTGGAAGAACCTGGAGTTCCTCGAGAATTGGACGAGAGAAGGCACGGCCTTCGCCAACCCGCAGTACACCGCCAACTGGTCCGGCCTCGCGAACGACGTCAACGGCACCAACATCCTGCGTGTCTCGGAGAACGTGGTGACACCCGGGCTCAAGCTGTGGAGCTTCGGAAAAGGCGGCTTGAACATCGACGTCAACGACGGAACCGAATGGCTGCGCCCTGCGATCGAAATGTGGCACGGCGTGACGCCGGAGTTCTGGAAGCGCGCAACCTTCGCAGCGGGCGAGGTGCGGACCTGGAAGGATCACTACTTCGCCACCGTGGGGCTCGAGCGGATCGCCGCGGCCAACGAAAACGGCGCGCTGTCGCTTTCGCGCGCGGCGAACGGTGCGGAGGTCGTCCTCAACGCGTCCGCAGCCCTGACGCGACCGGGTCGAAACGTCCACGCCGTGCTGCGGCTCGGCGACCAGGTCGTCGCCGAAACGGACCTGGTCGCCGCTGCTGCCGAAGCCACGACCGTGACCGCGAACCTTCCGAGCAGCGAGGCTCCGGCGGGAGCCGTGTTCGAGGCGGAGTTTTTGGCCGACGGTGCGAGCCTGCTCAAGGGACAGCTCATGCTGGAATAGGGCCGTCAAAAGCCCCACGACCCGGTTCGGTGGCACGCGGATTGCTCGCGCACCGGCATGGAAAGTCGCGCTCAGTTTCTGGGTCACCCGGTGCATCAGATCCTGGTCGAGCTCCCGGTGGGCGCTTTCGTGTTCGCGGTCACGTGCGACACGCTTCACACCGTCACACGCCAGCGCGCATTCGTGCCCGCTGCGCGCCTCGCCCTCGATTTCGGCCTGATCACGGCCACGGCGGCGGCACCTTTCGGGCTGGTGGACTGGCTCGCCATCCGCCCCGGCACCCGCGCCAAACGCGTGGGCTTGGTGCACGCGCTCGGTAACCTGGTGATGCTCGGTCTTTTCACCTCTGCTCGCGCTCTCCGAGGCAACCGGCGCGCGGCGGGCTCGGCGAAGTGGCTCGCGGCAACCGGACTCGGTGTGGCGGGCGTGACGGCCTGGTTGGGCGGCGAGCTCATCAATCGCCATGGCGTCGGTGTGCACGACCTGGTCGGCGAGGACGCGCCGAGCTCGTTGTCACGGCGAACGGAAGTTACGTCCGGGACGCAGGATCTCGGGAAAGCGCTGATTCGAGAGAGGAGTGCATCATGAAGACCAAAAAAGTCGCACGCGCGTTGGGTTGGTTCAGCATCGCGCTCGGCAGCGCGGAAGCGCTCATGCCGCAGAAGATCGCGAACGCGCTCGGGATGCCGCGGCACGCCGGGCTCGTCCGCGCCTTCGGGCTCCGCGAAATCGGAACCGGCATCGGGCTGCTCTCTCAGCCCGTGAAGGCGCCCTGGCTCTGGGCGCGGGTCGCGGGCGACGCGCTCGACGTGGCCGTGCTGTTCGCAGCCTTTCGCTCGGCTCCCGAGAAGCGGCCGCAGGTGAAGGCCGCGCTCGCCAGCGTGCTCGGCGTCACGGTGATCGATGCCGTGACGGGCGCGCGCGCCAGCTCCTAGAACGGGCAGTTCGTCTGCTCTGACTTGAACTTCGGGTTGTCCGCGACCTGGAACCAGTCCACGAACCAGAGGCAGCCGTCGCGCGCCGGGCCGGCCGGGATCTTCATGCAGTTCTGGCGCACGCAGTCCTTCTTGGCCTGATGTGAGCCGGTGCAATTGGTGAGGAAGCCGCCGTACTGCGCGCCCAGGTCGTTCGAGCCCCATTGCCGGCTGCAAGCATTGAACTGCCCGACGCCGCCGCCCGGGATCATCAAATCGAACTGATTGCCGGCGACGTCGCCACCGGTGTTGCTCACCTTGACGATCATCTGCTTGCCCTTGATCGCTACGGAGCCCGGGTCGTTGGCGTTGTGGTAGCCCTGACCCGTGAATTGGATGCGGTAGCATCCGCCGCAGTTCGGGTTCGCCTTGGCGATGTAGCCGTAGGAAAGGCAGTCGTTCACGGCCTTGGGGGCCTCGTCGTAGCAAGCGAAGGAGCCGCCGCCGTTGCACGAGCTGGTGTTATCGCCCGTGCGGGAGGTGCCGTCCTGCCCGCATTTGTGGCCGTCGAACTGGGCGCAGTGCGGCTGGCAACAATCCCAGTAGCGCGTGGCGAACCCCTCGTTGCCGTTGACGGTGGGGTTGCCGCTGTTGGAGCAATCCACGGCGCCGGTGCTGCCGCCCCCCGAACCGCCGCTGCCAGGCTCGGGAGTGCAGCGCCCGCAGGTCACGTCGCAGTAGTTCGCAAACCAAGCTTCCGAGCAGGCCTTCGCCTCGAGGGCCCACTCGCTGCAGCCCGCGCCGGGCCACTCCGGATCCTCCGGCGGAGGGACGTCCATGCACACCTTGGGGGGCGCGCCGCCGCTGCCTCCGCCTGCGCCGCCGCTACCGCTGCTCTCCGGCGTGCAGCGACCGCAGCTCACGTCGCAGTATCTGGCGAACCAAGACTCCTGGCACTCCGTCGTCTCGGTCGCCCAGTTCTTACAAGTCGCGTCGGGCCACTCGGGATCGGCGGGCGGCTCGAGGTCGACGCACGGCTTGCCGCCGGTCGCTGCGCCGGCACTGCTGACGCCTCCGCCGCCGACCGTGACGCCGCCGCTTCCCCCGCCCCCGCTTCCTGCGGACGCACCGCCGCTGCCGCCGCCGGCGCTGGCGACGAAGGTGCCGCCCGTCGCAGAAGCTCCGGCGGTCGTGGCTGTGCCGCCCGTGACGCCCACGGCGCCGCCAGTACTCTTGGCACCGCTGCTTCCCGTGAAACCGCCCGCACTGCTGCCGGCCGTGGCTGCGTTGCCCGCGACACCAATCGGGCCGCTGGGCGCGGGCTCGCCGGTGTCACAGCCGCCAGCCGTAGCCAGGGCTGCGCACCAGGTGACCGCCGAAACGGAGACGACGGAGCGGCGCGTGAAGAGTGAACCGGATGCGCGGAAGGTCTTGCTCATTGGGGACCTGCGGGGAGTACGTGCTCGAAGAGGCCACGCTGTCGCCCGGCCTCGGTAAAGGTAACCAAGAGCTCCCGCCGTGCTCCCTTAAATCATGGACCGATTGACAAAAAGCGATCGACTCGTCGCAGCTGGCTGCATTTTTTCTGTGGCACCCAACTCCGCCGCGTGAGCTACGGCGACGTCGTGCAAACTTTCGACCGCGTCACACGTCGTGCACGTCGTGATGGCGCGCTGCACACCGGACTTTCGCGTCCGTCTCGAAGGATCGCGAATCGAGCGAGATTTTAGCTAGAAATGAGAACGTAAAGATCGCTCACGAATCGATTGACTCCGTCTACGACGTGCTAGTTTCTCGGCGAATTGTCTCACCCCGTCGGTGAGCGCGCGGAGGCCCGTTTGTACTCGAAGCATTTGATCTCGGTGACTGCGCTCTTGTTGGCAACCGCGGCCTGTTCAGCGGAGGACTCCGGCGATGGAAGCGGCGGTGCGACCGGTGTCGGCGGACAAGTCGGCACGGGTGGGCTGAAGGCCCCCACCGGCGGCTCGGGCGGATCGACGAGCACCACTGGCGGTGTTGCGACGACCGGCGGCACGTCGTCACCGACGGGTGGAACGACCGGCGGCACTCCCGTTGCGGGCGGCGCGCCGAGCGGCGGAACGTCAACCGGCGGCGCTTCGACGGGCGGCGCTCCCGTCGCAGGCGGCGCGCCGAGCGGTGGCAGCGGCGGTTCCGTTGCGGGCGGGCCCTCGGGTGGCGGTGGCGCGAGCGGAGGCTCGAGCGGTGGCACGCCGAGCTCGGGCGGCTCGGGGCCTGCCGCTTCGTTCAAGTGCGAAAACCTGACGCTCGCACCGAGCACCACCGGCGTCGCCAAGCCGGCGGGTGCAGCGGGCGGCCTGAAGGTGCTCGATTGGGCGGGCTTCAAGGGCGCCGCGTCGTTCACCTTCGACGACAACACGCCGTCGCAAATGGCGAACTACAACGCGCTGAAGGCGACGGGCGGACACGTCACGTGGTTCGTCGTCGGGAGCTGGCTCTCCGGCTCGGCGGGAGAGGTGTCGAAATTCAAAGCGACGCTCGCCGACAACCAGGAGATGGGCAACCACACCTACAATCACCAGTCGAACGGCTCGCAGAGCGATCTCCAGCAAGCTCAGGACTTCATCAAGATGCAGTTCGGAGTCAACGCGAACAGCATGGCCGCGCCGAACTGCGCGGGCGCGTGGGCCGGCGTCGCGCCGATGGTGATGTTCCAGAACCGCGGTCCGTGCGGCGGCAACGTCGCGGCCATCAGCCCGCGCGACAATACCGATCCGTTCCAGCTGCCGGCGTATCTGCCGAACACCGGTGAATCCGCCGCCAACCTGAGCGCGCAAATTAGCGCCGGAAAGTGGCGCATCTACGTGATCCACGGCTTCGACAGCCAGGGCGGCACCTACCAGCCCGTGCCGATCGCGAACGTCACGCAAGCGATGTCGAAGGCCGTGATGGACGGCTACTGGGTCGAGGGCATGAGCGCCGTTGGCGCCTACTGGCAGGGCCAGAAGCTGATCCCCACGTCCGCCACCACCACGGCGACCTGGACGCTGCCCTCCAAGTTCCCGCCGAACCAGTGCCTGCGCATCACGACCAGCGGCGGCACCGTCACCCAGAAGGGCATGACGATCCCCTGGGACGATCACGGCTACTACCAGATCTCGCTGGATGCCGGCGAAGTGACCGTCCAGTAACTAGGCCGAGAACATCGCGAGGGCCCGCTCCAGCGACCAGTAGGCCGCTGTCGAACCCATGGCGTAAACGAACGCCCGGGTGGACCAGGCGGGCCGCCTCTCGATGCGCGTGAACGACCAGCCGAGCGTCAGAAAGACCGCGATCGCGGCGAGCTGGCCGAGCTCCACGCCGACGTTGAAGAACAAGAGCGCCCACGGCACGTGCCGCTCGGGCAATCCGGTCTCGAGCAGCGCGGAGGCGAAGCCCATGCCGTGCAGCAACCCGAACGCGAACGTCACGAGCCAGGGCTTTCGATGCATCAGCGAGTCCGCCGGGCGTAGACACTCGACGCAAGCGAGCACGATCGACAGCGCGATCGTGGTTTCTACGGCGGCCGACGGCAGCTTCAACCAACCAAGGACGGTAGCAGCGAGCGTCAGGCTGTGAGCCAGGGTAAACGCCGTGATCGCGAGCAACAGCGCTCGGCGCTCCCGGACCAGGATCGTGACGGCGAGCACGAACATCAGGTGGTCGAAGCCGGCCAGAATGTGCTCGACACCGAGCCGCGTGTAGTCGACGGAGATGGGCTCGAGGAAGCGCAGCCCCGCCGAAGCCGGGATGCCGTAGACGGTGAGGCTCGGCGCGCGGCCGTTGACGATCCTGAGCAGGCGAGAGCCGGAGAGCCAATCGATCAGCACCGTCACGCGCGACTCGCCGCCTTCGAGCCACGGAAACTCGATCGTCCCCGACAGCCCGAGGGGCCCGCAATCGAGCAGCGCGCCGTCCCGCCGGCAGGTCTTCGGGTATTGCGCCGGCTCGCGCAGCCCCTCGAGCGTCTTGGCCGTGGTTTGCCAGTCGATCGCGAACTTGCCTTCGGCGACCTCGGTGAGCGTCAGCGTCGCGGCGTCGATCGAGTGGGCAGACGCCTGAACGGCGAACGAGCACACGAACAGCGCGAACACCAGCGCCACGAGCCGGCTCATCGCGAGGTCTCCTCGACGCGGTAGCGCTCGGCGACGCGTCGAGTCGCCTCCGCCAGCGCTTTCTGAGCCGCCTCCCCTTTCCAACCCGCGACCAAGCGCGCGTGCAGCTGCTCTGCCGAAGGCAAGCCGCCGTGGACGCGGATCAGCTTGACCAACAGCCAGCGGTCGCGGGTCTCGAGCTCTTGCCACTGTCCGGGAGGCAATCGGGCGATCTGCTCGGCGGCGCCCGGCCCGAGCTCTTGCTCGATCCGCGCGCGATCCACGTTGGCAGCGGTGCTGCGCAAGCCGAGAGCGGCCGGAGTCGCTCCCGCCGATAGCTGCTGCTTGGCCTTGGCTCGCTCGCGCTCTCCCATTGGCGACTGTTTCGGGAAAGCCACCCACTCGTGCTCGTAAATCAGCGGCGCCTCGAATTGGTCGCGGTGCCGCTCCAGATATTCCTTCAGATCCGCTTCGGTCGGCTCCGGAAGGCGCGTCTCGAGCAACAGCCGCTCGCGCATCTTGCCCACCAGCACATTGCGCACCGCCACGTCGTCCCGATCGATGCCCTCGCGCAGCGCCTCTCGATAAAGAGCTTCCTCCGCCTTCCACGATGAAAGGAAGGCCTCGACCTCTGCTGGCGTCGGAGGGCGGCTCAGCTGATCCTGAAAGCGCCGCAAGATGTCCGCCTTGAGCGCCGGGGTCAGCTCTATCGTGTGGGAATCCCCTTGCGCGAGCCGCTGGCCGAGGAGCACGAGCGCCGCGATCACGAAGAAGTGGAGCGTCGGTTCGCGCAGGAGACGCGGCAGCTTCGAGGTCGTTTTCGGAGCCATGATCAGCGGGGGCGTCCAGGCGTAGTTCCGATTGGAAGCGGCGGCCAGGGCTTACCCGCGGCCGTGCCCTGGCTTTAGGATCCGGCAATGAGCGAGGAACGCCCCGACTACGCACCCGTTTCGTCCGAAGACGTGCCCTGGCAATCCTGGGGGCACGGCGAGCGCTTCGGCATCCGCTACCGGCACCTGACCGCCTCGCGCGTCGGCCGCAACTACAGAGTCGGTGTGTCGATCGAAGAGCTTCTGCCAGGCAAGCAAACGGCGCCGTTCCACTATCACATGCTCGAGGAGGAACACGTGCTGCTGCTCGAGGGAGAGCTCACTCTGCGCCTCGGCGACGAGCGCTTTCGGATGAAGGCCGGAGACTACGTGTGCTTTCCGGCGGGGCGAAAGGTGGGGCATTGCCTGATCAACGAGAGCCAAGCCACGTGCCGCTACGTGATCATCGGCGAGAACGATCCGAACGAGGTCTCGGTGTATCCCGACTCGAACAAGGTTCAGGTGCGCTGGTTGGACGAGCGCTACGACCAAGCGGCGAAACGTGAGTACTGGGACGGCGAAGATCCGGGCTGAGGCAGCCAGCTAGACCGCCCCTCAGATATTGCGTCCCGACACGACCTCTCGGCAGAGCGTCGCTGGTTCTCATTTTTGGGTGGGGCCGAAGCCAACCGCTGACCTGAAATTCGCCGACGATCTTCTGGTTCGGGGTTGGTGGGTCGGGCCCGGCGTTGTATGGGCATTCGCTAGTACCATGAACGCCACTTCGTCGAAGCTCGCCCTCTCCACGCTCGCCTGGCTTTCTACCGTCGCCGCGCTCTGTCTCTGGGCCGGCCCCGCGCAGGCGCAGAGCCTGATCACGAACGGGACTTTCGACGCCGACTACGCGCCCTGGTGGGGCAACGCCAGCAGCACGGAAGAGGCCCCCGCGGACTACGCGCTCGCGGCCACGGACGGCCAGCTCTGCGCGACGATGATGGCGGGTGGCAAAAACCCGTGGGACGTGATCGTCGGTTACAGCGGCCTCGCGCTGCTGCCGAACCAGCACTATCACGTCGCGTTTTCGGTCTCTGCCGACGTCGACCGCACGATCAAGTTCAAGACCGGGCTCGGCGACGCGCCCTACTCGGACTACTTCCTGAAGACGATCCAGGTGACGACGACGCCGACGCTGGTCGACTTCACTTATCTGAACCTGCGCAACGACCCGACAGCGCAAGCCCAGTTCCAGATCGGCGCGACGCCGGGCAAGGTCTGCTTCGACAACATCGTGATCGAGCCGGTGCCCGCCCCGACCGTGCCGCCGCACGTGACGCCGTCCGCCAACGGGCACCCGCTCAAGGACTACAGCGCGATCGTCAAGATGGGCACCGCCGTCGATACGCCGATCTTCCTCAGCAACGCCCAGCACAATTCGATCGTCGCCGGTGAGTTCAGCATGATCACGCCGGCGAACTCGATGAAGATGAACATCATCCAGCCGACCCAGGGCGTGTTCGACTACACGGACACCGACGCGCTCGTGGCCTTTGCCCAGCAAAACAACCTGGAATTCCGCGGGCACCCGCTGGTCTGGCACACGCAGGCCCCGAGCTGGCTCACCGGCGGGACGTTCACGCGCGAAGAGATGATCGCGATCATGTACGCGCACATCGACGGGCTGATGGGTCACTACGTCGGGAAGTTTCCGTACTGGGACGTCGTGAACGAGGCGATCGACCAGAAGGACGGTCAGTGGACCTTCCGCCCCACGTTCTGGCACGACCGGATCGGCGACGACTTCATCGATCTCGCGTTCACCCACGCCCGCACGGCCGACCCGAACGCGAAGCTCGTCTACAACGACTACAATATCGAGCAGAAGGGCAACGCCAAGGCCGACCGCGTCTTCGAGCTGATCCGCGACATGAAGATGCGCAGCATCCCGATCGACGCCGTGGGTATGCAGGCACACTATTTCGTCGAGCCGAACGGCAACACGAGCTCGGGCGTGCCCGACATGCAGGCGATCCGCGACAACATGGCGCGGTACGCCGAAATCGGCGTCGAGGTGCACATCACCGAGTGCGATTTCCGCATCGGCAAGCCGCTCGACGACAACAAGACGCAGCTGCAAAACAAGTTCTTCGCGGACCTGCTCCAGGTCTGCATCGACGCTCCGAACTGCTCGCACTTCACGGTCTGGGGTTTGAGCGACGTGGACTCGTGGGTTCCGAGCACGTTCAAGGACTACGACTTCGCCCACATCTACGACGCGGCCCTGATGCCGAAGCCCGCCTACCATGCGCTCGCCGGCGTGTTCGCCCAGTACAACAC
>JALYWZ010000640.1 GCA_030852505.1 Myxococcota bacterium
CGGCGGCGGGGCGGCGGCCGGAGCGAGCGGCAGCGCCGGGGCCAGCGGCAACGGCGGCACGAGCAGCACTCGATGCGGACCGGTCACCGAGGTGCCCGAAGCCGTACGCAAGCGGCTCGACCTGGATCCTTTCTACGAGAAACACGTCGACGCCAACGGCCTGTCGGTTCTCTCTTCCGCGGAGCCCGCCGACGAATCGCTGCTCCTTGCCTGCGAGCTCTTGAACAACCTGCTCGGCAAGCGCGACGACGTGCGGCAGGAGCTGATCCGAAGGAAAGCGCGCTTCGCGATCATCGGCAAGGACGAGGGAACCGCCGAGATCCCGGAGTACGGCTACGTGGGCGGTCCTCAGGAAGACATCGATTACATCAACCAGCGCGCGCGCGGGCTGGGCGGCATCGTCGCCTCCTGTGGCGAGGAAAACATCTCGTGCCTGAGCGGCGATCGCTACCGAAACGAGAGCATCTGCGTCCACGAGTTCTCGCACACGATCAGCCTTTACGGCGCGTACACGGCCGACGACACCTTCGAGGACGACTTGAAAACCGCGTTCGACAGCGCGCTGGCGAGCGGCATCCTCGACGACACGTACCGCACCAGCAACGAGCAGGAATACTGGGCGGAGGGCGTGCAGGACTGGTACGACACCAACGATTCGGCGAACCCCTCGAACGGCATTCACAACAGCGTGAACACGCGGGAAGAGCTGAAGGTCTACGATCCCGCGCTGTACACGCTGATCGGCAGGACCTTCCCTGAAGCAACGAATTGGGGCGATTGCCACCGACACTGAGCTTTTGCAGGGCGAGAGTGTTGCAAAGTGTCCTAGTCGCACACTGCCCTCGTCGCAAAGTGACATAGTCAACTCCTGCGGCTGGATGCTATGGTTCAGGGTTACGAGGGCCCGACCACATGAATAGTTTGATTCAGCGTGTCCGCCGCCGAGCTCTGTCCGAGTACAACTCCCGTGTTCACGGCTCCAGCGTGCCGTTCGTGCACGTGCGTCCGGACGAAATCACGGAGGAGAGCTGGGTCGATGCGCCAATTCACCCGCCCGACATCCTGGAAGGGTCGCCGCGAGCGGCCATCTTCACCTGCGCGACCTCCGACGACGGCGGCACGACCGTGGGCCTGTGGCGCTGCACTGCGGGGCGCTTCAAATGGACCTTCCAGTGCGACGAGGTGGTGCGCATCCTCGAGGGTGAAGTCCGGGTGATCGTCGACGGGCAGGAGCACCACCTGGAGAAGGACAGCCTGGCGTTTTTCGGTGTCGGGACGGTGAGCGAGTGGTGGGTGCCGAACTTCGTGCAGAAGGAGTTCTTCCACCGTCACCCGAGCCCGGTGCTCGGCCGCGTCCTCGGCTAGCTCGACCCAGCAGCAAGCGCGCCGAGGTCCGCCGCCGGGCGTCGAGAGAACACCAGCGTCTGGTTGTTGGCCGGCATCGCGACGCGCTCCGCGAAGGAGAGGCCCGCCGTTTCGGCGACGGCCAGCAGCGCTTCCAGGTCGCGCACGCCCCAGCGGGGATCGCGCGCGCGGAGGCTCGCGTCGAACTCGGCGTTG
This sequence comes from Myxococcota bacterium, assembly GCA_030852505.1. Lineage (GTDB taxonomy): Bacteria > Myxococcota_A > Polyangia > Polyangiales > Polyangiaceae > PMG-095. The sequence goes on from JALYWZ010000640.1 coordinate 1,561, forward strand.
CTCGGCGCCGTGTGTGCGCCGTCGATCCGGAACGGTCCATACAACACCAGCACTCCACCCGTTCGCAGATGGCGGCCGGCGCCTGAAATCAGCCCGAGCGCGCACTCCCAGGGCGCAATGTGGATCATGTTGGCGTTGAATATCGCATCCACTTGGCCGACGCCCCAGGTCGCGGAGGTGACGTCGAGCTCGAGCGGGGGCGCGAGGTTCGGCAAGCGCGCCTCCTCCACCCAGGCGCGGATGCTCTGGAGATTTTCGGGATCGACGTCGCTCGGTAAATAGCGGAGCGCGGGCAGCTTCTCGGCGAAGAAGGCGGCGTGCTGGCCCGAACCGCTCGCGATCTCGAGCAATGTCCCCGTGCTCGGCAGCACGCGCTGCAAGACCTCGAGGATCGGCTGTTTGTTGCGCTCGGGCGCCGGCCAGGTGGCTTTGCTCATCGTGATCGCTTTCTCGCTAGGCTCGGCGCCGCCGTTCGAGGTCGACGGCGACCGTGCGTTCTCCGGAGCTCGAGGCGTCCCGGCGCGCGAGCTCGATCTGCTCGAGCACGAGCTGGGAACGCTCTTGCCACCAGTGTTTGGCGTCGGCTTCGGACCAGGGTGCCACGTTGCTGAGCGCCGCGAGCAGCTCCGCGAGCTCGGCGGCGCTGTCCGGCCTGTGCTCGGGCGCCTTCGAAAGGCAGCGCAACACCAGCTGCTCGAGCTCGCGCGAGATGGCCTTGCCGAGGCGCTCCGAGGGCGGCTCCGGCGGCTGGTGCAGGGTCTGGGCAAAGACCGCCAGCGGAGAGTCTCCGCGGAAAGGCGGAGAGCCGGTCAAGAGGAAGTAGGTCACCGCGCCGAGCGCATAGATGTCGGCACGCGCATCGACGGAATCCGCGCTCGCCACCACCTCGGGGGCCATGTAGAGCGGCGTGCCGAGCACGGCACCCGCGGTCGACAGCTTCGGATCCTTGGTCTCGAGCTGCTTGGCGAGCCCGAAGTCGAGCACCTTCACGAAATCCGGGACGTCACCGCGCACGCACAGGTGCAGGTTTGCGGGTTTGACGTCGCGGTGCACGAGGCCGCGCCGATGTGCTTCCGAAAGGGCCCCGCACACCTGCCGCACCAGGTGCACGACGCGCCCCTCCGGCTGCGGCCCCTCGTGCTCGACCAGCTGCTCGAACGACAGCCCTTCGAGGTACTCCATCGCGTAGTAAAAGACGCCCTCGGCGGTGCGGCCGTAGTCGAAGATCGCGACCGTGTTGGGGTGCGAGAGGCGGCTGGTCTCGAGCACTTCGCGCTCGAACCGTGCCAGGCTGACCGCGCCGACGCGGTGCGTGGGCAAAAGCTTGATCGCGGTCGGCCGGCGCAACAGCGCGTGATTGGCGCGGTAGACGATGCCCATGCCGCCCTCGCCGATCTTGGCTTCCAGCGTGTACTGGCCGAGCTGCTCCGCGGCCTCGACCTGCCGCCGCAGATCGTAAATCATCCGGGAAATCAGCACCGGGATCGGGATCACCACCAGGCTCACGAGCGTGGTGCCGAGCGCGAAATTGATCGCGTCCTCACTCAGGTATTCGCGGTAGACGAGGTAGCCGGCAACCAGCACCGGCAAGGTCGAGATCGCGCCGATCAGCAGCGTGCGGCGGGGCGTGCTCGGGATCAGCGCCGCGCGCATGCACAGCATGGCGATGTTGCTGATCACGCCGATCGGCAGGTTCGCCGAAGGCGGCGCGCCGAGGTCCAGCCCCGGGTGCACGGCACCGGGACACAGGTAGCTCAGGTAAGCACCGACCAGGCTCAGGATCGCGATCAACGCCACATCGACGGCTCGGAGCTGCCGCAGGCTCGGTCGCCCGCGCGTCACCCACAGGTAGAGCGCGACGAAAGCGACCACCTCTGCGGCAACCGCCCAGTTCCCGGGGTGGGCGATCTGGTCCGACCAGCTCCGGCCCAAGGCCCAGACGCCGACCACGTTGGCGCTCACGTCGTACGAAGCGGCGAGCGCCGCGGTGACGCCGAGCCAGAGCGCGAGGCGCGCCCGGAGTAGCTCCACGCCCTGCTCCGTTTCCGGCACGACACGGATCGAGGCAGCCTCGACCGCGGGTGGAACGAGAGAGCTGCTCGCTTCGTGCTCGGTAGCGTGGATGACCTGGGACTTTTCCATGGATCGGCTCGGGGTGGTAGCGTCCGCCGCATGAAGCGCCTGTTCTCGAGCCTCGCCGTCCTCGGCCTCGTCAACGCCTGCCAGTCGAAGCCCGCGGAGTCGCCGAAGGCCGCGCC
>JALYWZ010000641.1 GCA_030852505.1 Myxococcota bacterium
GTCCGGCAACCAGACGCGCCGGATCGGGCCGCTCGTCGACAACTTTCCCGAGCCGAAGGTCGAGATGCACCCGCGCTTGGCGGCGCGCCTCGGGATCGCGGACGGCGATTGGACGACGGTCGAAAGCCGGCGCGGGACGTGCACGCTGCGCGCGGCCGTGGTCCAGACGATTCGACCCGATACGATCTTCATCGCCTATCACTGGGGCGGGAGAAAGAGCGTGAACCAGCTGACGATCTCGGCGCAGGATCCGATTTCGAAGATCCCGGAGTTCAAGGTCTGCGCCGTGCGCGTGCGCAAGGCCGAGGCCGCGCCGGACTACGCCGGACAGCTCGAGCCCCAGCAGTGAGCCTTATCGAGGGAGGACGACATGCCAGTTCCCGAGCGCTTCGAGTTCTTCATCGACGCCAGCCGTTGTATCGGCTGCCAGTCGTGCGTTCAGGCTTGCGCCGAGTGCGACACGCACAAGGGCCAGTCGATGATCCAGCTGGATTACCTGGATCGGCGGCATTCGACGCAGACGGTGCCGGTGGTTTGCATGCACTGCGACTCGCCGACCTGCGCCGAGGTGTGCCCCGCCGACGCGATCAAGCGAACCGAGGACGGCGTCGTGCAGACCGCGCGCAAGCCGCGCTGCATCGCCTGCAACAACTGCGTTCTCGCGTGCCCGTTCGGTGTTCCCAAGATGAACACGCGCATGAACCTGATGATGAAATGCGACATGTGCTACGACCGCACCTCCGTGGGTCTGAAGCCGATGTGCGCCTCCGTGTGCCCGAGCCAGGCGCTCGCGTTCGGGACGCGCGAGGAGATGGCGCGGCTGCGACCGCGTGCCAAGCCGGTCAATAGCTTCGTGTTCGGCGCGCAGCTGATCCGCACCAAGGTGAACGTGATGGTGCCGGACGACACCCGCAGCGAGGTCGTGGACGTCACGGCCGCGATGTTCGAGCCGGCGATCGGGCACGACGTGCTGGACGACGTCTTCGAGGGAGTTGACGCATGACCGAGCGAGCCAAGGCGTTCGAGCCGATCCCGCCGCAGTCCGTGCCACCGGATCGCGGGCCCGAAGCGGCGCAGCCCCGCTGGCGGCGAGATTTTCCGATCGATTGGGAAGCGGACGACTACGTCTCGCGCCGCGATCTGGTGAAGTTCATGGTGCTGACGAGCGCTGCGTTCGTGGCCGGCCAGGCCTGGGCCGCGTGGAAAGCGCTGACCGGGCCCAAGCGCCAAGTGTCCGAGCCGCTCGCAGTGGCCACGCTCGACGAGCTGACCGTCGGCGGAGCGAAGACCTTCCATTATCCCGAAGGCAGCACGCCGCGGATCCTGGTCAGGACCGGCACGAACGAGTTCGTCGCGTACGACCAGCAATGCACGCACCTGCAATGCCCGGTGGTTCCCGCCGTGGAGGTCGGCAAGCTGCATTGCCCCTGCCACAACGGCTGGTTCGATCTCGCGACCGGCAATCCGATCGCCGGCCCACCGCGCCGGCGCTTGCCGCGGGTGGTTCTCGAGATTGAAGCCGGCACCGTCTACGCCACCGGCGTGGAGCAGGAGAGCACGTGACCGAGCACGGGCGCTTCGAGCGGTCGCAGAAGATGGTGATCGTGAACGGGATCCTGGTGGTGGTCGTGCTGATCGTGATTTTGCAGCTCTGGCTGCTCACCGCCACGGTCAATGGCTTCCTGGCCGGGGACCACGCGATCACGCTGCCTGCGGGGCTCGCGAGCTTGGTGTGCCTCGGGCTCAATCTGGGCCTGCTGCGCTACCTCTACCGGTTCGAATAAAGGCCCGCGCTTGAGCACTCTGTCGGCGCGGCTCGCGACCGGGATCGCGGGGCTCTTCCCCGGTTACTTCGCGCTGGTGATGGCGACGGGGATCGTCTCGATCGGCTCGCACTTTCACGGCCTCGGCGCGATCGCCACGGCGCTGCTCTGGGTCAACGTCGGAGCCTACGCGGTGTTGACGCTGCTCTTGCTCGCGCGCCTCGCGTTCTATCCCGGGCGCGTGCTCCAGGATCTGCGCGACCACGCGCGCGGCCCGGGCTTTTTCACGGTCGTGGCCTCGACCTGCATGCTGGGCTCACAGCTCTGGATCGTCGCGGGCGAGGCCTCCGCGGCGCGCGTGCTGTGGCTGCTCGGCATCGGGCTGTGGGTGCTCGTGATGTACTCGTTCTTCACCGCGGTCGTGGTGCGCGCGCCGAAGCCGTCGCTCGAGGACGGCATCAACGGCGCCTGGCTGATCGCGATCGTGGCCACGCAATCGGTGTCGGTGCTCGGCAGCGTGCTCGCGCCCAGCCTGGAGTCCCCGCGCGAAGTCCTGTTCTTCACGTATTGCATGTTCCTGCTCGGAGCCATGCTGTACCTGACGATCATCACGCTGATCTTTTACCGGTTCACGTTCCTGGAGATGACGCTCGCTGGCCTCACTCCGCCGTACTGGATCAACATGGGCGCAGTCGCGATCACGACCCTGGCCGGCTCCGTCTTGCTCCTGAACACGCGTCTTTCGCCGCTGCTCACGGAGCTCCGGCCGTTCACGACGGGCTTCACCCTGTTCTTCTGGATAACCGCAACCTGGTGGATCCCGCTGTTGTTGATCCTCGGTGTCTGGCGACACGCGATCAAACGCTTCCCCGTGCGCTACGACCCGCAATACTGGGGCATGGTGTTCCCCCTCGGGATGTACACCGTGTGCACCACGCGGCTCGCGCAGGCCGTGGGGCTCGACTTTTTGCTGGTCGTGCCCCGGGTCTTCGTCTTCATTGCGCTCGCCGCCTGGGTCCTGGCCTTTGGCGGCATGATCCGGGCGCTGCTCGGCCGCGCCAGCGGTTAGCGGTCACTGCATCATCAAGCTGTTCTGCTCTGCTTCGACGCGGTTGTCGTTGCAGAAGGTGCAGCCCGAACCGTAGAAGAACTTGCGGTTCGCCGTGTCGTTCATCAAGTGCACGCGGAACCATGCCGCAGCCGCGGAGAGGGAGACGCCGCCAGCACCCTGATAGACCCAGCTGCCGTGGTCCGCGTTCTTCTCGTTGAGGAAGAACGCCGGCTGGTCCGTGACGGACTTGAAGACCGCCTTGACGCCGCCGTTGTCGCCTTCGCAGGGGACCGTGGAATCCTTGCCGCCACAGAAGAACAGCATCGGGGTGTGAACCCCGGTGAGCGCGCGGGTGCCGCAGATCGTGGCCAGCGCCTTGTAGCGCGGCTCCGACGCCGCCATGCAGGTCGCCATACCGCCGTACGAATGACCGAGCTGTCCGATGTTGGACGTGTCGAGGCGGTGATAGTAGGGGCTGCTCGGATCCTCCGCCTGCTCGAGGATCCAATTCAGGCCAACAATCGGGGGCATCGGGCTGCCGTCGGCCGTTCGTGTGCTGAGCGAGGCCACCACGACGAAGCCGTGCGAGGCCAGGTGATTCACCATCGGCCCGTACTGACCGCACCAGCGGTTGGCGCCCTGGTCGACGACACAATCCGGCGGCTTCTGCTCCGGGTTGTCGCGATAGCCGTTGGCCCAGATCAGGATCGGGTGACAGTAGCCCGTATCCGCCAGGTTGCTCGGGCGGTACACGTTGAAGCGCTGCTGCTTGTCCATGTAGATCGGATCCGGGAGCTCACCCGCCAGGGGCCCCACGTTCTTGTCCGCGGCGACCTGGAACGGGCCGGCTTTGGTCGGATCGGCCGTGGTCCAGGCCTTGCCCATGCAGTTGTTCACGACCGTGCTCCCGCCGGAACCGCCGCTCGGACCGCCCGCCTGGCCAGCGACACCGCCGCCTTCACCCCCGCCCGAACCCCCCGCTGTACCGCCACCGGCGGCAGC
>JALYWZ010000642.1:0-1359 GCA_030852505.1 Myxococcota bacterium
GTGTTCACGCCTCCCGCCCCGCTCGTCGCCGCGGACGCTCCGCCCGTGGCGCTGTCGATTGCGGGGGAAACGTCGGTGCGCGACGCCTTGCCGCCGCACGCTCCCAGTGCGACTGCCCAAGCCAACACCACCACCAAACCGCGCATGCCGGGCCAAGCCTAGCGCAAGGCCGGGTTCCGTGGCACGGCGAGCGCCACCGATGACGAAGCTCAGCGTCAACGTCAACAAGATCGCCACCCTGCGGAACACCCGCACGCTCGGCATCCCGAGCCCCGTCAAGCTCTCGGGGCTGATCCTCGACGCCGGTGCCCACGGCATCACCGTCCACCCTCGCCCCGATCAGCGTCACATCCGCCCCGAAGACGTCGACCAGATCGCCGAGCTCCTGAAGCGCTATCCCGAAGCCGAATACAACATCGAGGGCAACCCGTTTCACGGCCTGATCGAGCACTGCCAGCGCGTGCGCCCGACCCAGGCGACGCTCGTGCCCGACGCACGCGAGGCCTTCACCAGCAACCACGGCTGGAACCTGATCGAGCTCGGCGCGGTCGAACGCCAGGCCCTGGCGCGCGCCATCGACGCGCTCCATGCCTCTGGCGCGCGCGTCAGCCTGTTCGTCGATCCGATCCCCGAGCTCATGCCGCTCGCACGCGAGCTCGGCGCCGACCGCGTCGAGCTCTACACCGAGCCCTACGCCGCGGCCGCTCTCGGCGACCGCAGCGCCGCATCCCTTGCCACGTACGCCGCCGCGGGCCGCGCCGCCCTGGACGCTGGCCTCGCCGTCAACGCCGGCCACGACCTGAACCTCGACAACCTCGGCCCCTTCCTGACTGCCCTGCCCTCCGTCGCCGAAGTTTCGATCGGCCACGCGCTGATCGCGGACGCGCTCGAGCTCGGCCTGCCCGAGACCGTGCGCCGCTACCTCTCCATCACTTCCCGCGCTCCATAGCCCCGACCAGCCCCCGAGCCGGCGCGGCCGCTCGTTACCCGTCGAGAACCCGTGAGATTCTCTTGCACGGCCCGACATTTGGCGATACTAAGCCGACCCCGGCCGAAGTGCTCAGGCTCAGCGGCCGAACCCCAATGCTTCGAACCAGCCAAACTTGGAACCCTTGGGGGATCGTCTAACGGCAGGACGCAAGATTCTGGCTCTTGCTATCTAGGTTCGAATCCTAGTCCCCCAGCCAAAGCTCTCAGAACGAATCAAACACCAGGCCCCATCGTCTAGCGGTTAGGACATCGGCCTCTCACGCCGGTAACACGAGTTCGAGTCTCGTTGGGGTCACCAGAAGCGGGAAGCATCGACACGGTGCTTCCCGCTTCTTTTTGTGCCGATCACGCGCGTGTGCTGGCCCACAC
>JALYWZ010000642.1:1369-3813 GCA_030852505.1 Myxococcota bacterium
CGCCAACAAGAGTGAGCATCGCGCCGAAGGTTGCAGAGCCTTCGAGTCACCGAAGCGTCGCACGGGGAACGCCTCGCCCTGAGGCCGAACCGTCTTCGATCTCGCACTGGTGATCGGTCGCGCTGCTTGCGCCGAGGATGCGCAGGGAGACGTCCTCGCGGTCACCCTGCGCTTCGGGCGCGCGCTCAGCCCGCTTCGCCGGTCTGACAGTTTGCTCCGGCGCACTCGATGCCGTCCGGACACACGTTGCCGCAGTAGCCGCAGTTCGTTTCGTCGGTCTCGAGGTCGTAGCAGACGTTGTCGCAGACGCCGGGGAATCCGACGGGGCACGGGACGCACTCGTCCAAAGCGGGGTGACAGACGTGGGCAGGGAGACAATCCGCGACAGTGAGGCAAGGGGCGCCTTCGCCCCCGTCACCGCCCCCGTCGTCCTGCGGCGTGCAGAGCCATGAGCCCTCGGTGTCGACGCAGTCGAAGCCGACTTTGCAGTCGTCGTCGCCGGTGTCGCACTCGTCGATGTTGACGCACTGGAGTGAGGTGCCGGTGTCGAGGCAGTCGAAGCCGACCTTGCAGTCGTCGGAGGTCTTGCACTCGTCGGGCGTGGCATCGACGCACTCGAAGGAGCCCACGAGGTTGTGACAGACCACGTCCGGGAACTCGTCGCAGTTGTCCATTTTCAGCGTGCACTCGTCCACGTCGTCGCACTCGAACGCACCGCTCGCGAGGTAACCTGCGGGGCACGCGCCACACTTGAAGGAGCCCGGGGTGTTGATACAGGTCCGCAGCGAAACCTCGCAGCCGCCGTTCTCGAACAGGCATTCGTCGATGTCCGTGCAGCTCTTGCCGTCCCCGTCGTAGCCGGCCGGACACGCGCTGCACACGTAGCTTCCGAAGAGGTTGGTGCAGTTCGATAGCTCGTCACACGGCTGTCGCAGGCACTCGTCGAGGTCGCGGCAACTTTCCTTGGGATCACCTTGATAGCCTACGGGGCAGTAGCTGCACTCGTAGCTGCCCGGCGTGTTCGTGCAGTCCGTGCGCGGGTCGCACGGCGAGCTCAGCGTTTCGCATTCGTCGATATCGACGCAAACGCCGGCCTCGTCCGGGGCGTAACCCGCGTCGCAGCCGCCACACTTGAAGGTGCCTTCCAGATTCAGGCACTCGGCTTCGCCACAGCCACCGTTGTCGACCAGGCATTCGTTCACGTCGAGCTCGCAGAGGTTTCCCTCGTAGCCGTCGCGGCAGCCACACACGACGAGGTCGTCCTGCACCGCGCAGCTCGCGCCGTTCTCGCACGGGCTCGGAATGCAGGGGTTCGTCGCGGGCGGTGCACCGCCTCGACCGCCGCCGCCGCCGTTTCCGACGCCGAACCCAGCTTCCCCTCCCTCACCCGTGCTGCCCGCAAAGGGGCTCGGGCCAAGTGTGCCTCCCGTCGTGCCTCCGAGCTCGGTGGGCTCGCCGCCCGCCGCGCTGCCGCCGTCGGAGGCCCCACCGCCGCCGCCACGACCACCCGTGGTGATCCGACCGCCGGTGTTGCTCGGGCCGCTGCCCGCCTGGCCATCGGTCGGAAATTCTACATCGTCATCGCCGCACGCCGTGAACACGGGAGCGGTAACGGAGGCGAACAAACAACTCATGAGCGCGAAGCTGACACGCATGGCATCCCTCTCTGGTTGCGGCGCAGGCCACAGCGCCTCACGTTGCGCCACTCCGGCGAGCCTATCAATTGGTGCTTTCGCCAACGCGCCGCCTGAGTGAAACGACACGGCTCGGTCGGTGAGTCCGTCGCCGTCCGACTCGACAGGGTCGTCGTTACGCCGGGCAAATAACGCAGTTTGCGTGATCACTCCGGCGAGCTCGGGCATCTTAGAGGCCGTGGCTCGCCCCCCTCGCCTCCTGTTCTCGGCCGCGCTGCTCGCGGCAGCTCCGGCAAACGCAGCCGACTACTACGTGGCGACGAGGGGGAGCGACGCTGCGGACGGCTCGGAAGCCGCGCCATTCGCGAGCGTCGAGCGCGCGCAGATGGCGGCGAGCGCGGGCGATACCGTGTTCATTCGCGGCGGGGTGTACGCGTTCAGCGGGACGAGCCGGACGGTGGGAGTGGCCTTCTCGAAGAGCGGCAGCGCGGATCGGCGCATCAACTACTTTGCCTATCCCGGCGAGCTGCCGATCTTCGATCTGTTCGAGCTCACGCCGCAGCAACGAGTGACGGGGTTCGACGTGACGGCGAGCTTCATCCACCTGCGCGGCCTCGAGGTGCGCGGCGTACAGCAGGAGATCGTCGGGGATTCCTGGGGTGTTCGCGTGCGAGGTAACGACAACATCCTGGAACGGCTGGACGTTCACGACGGCGAGGCGCCGGGGATCTTCATCGCCGGCTCGGCCGCGAACAATCTGGTGCTGAACTGCGATTCCCACCACAACTACGATCCGCTCGAGGACGGGGG
>JALYWZ010000116.1 GCA_030852505.1 Myxococcota bacterium
CGACCTCGTGATCGAGCCGGCCGCGCCCGGCCTCGTCCTGCCGTTGGGTCTGGATGCAGGGCGCGCGTTGCTCTCGGGAGTGCGTGGATTGGTCGAGCGCTTCGGCGGGGGAAGCGGCTTTTTGCGCACCGAGCGCTTCGTGTCCACGCTCGAGCGCGGGATGCCGCTGTTCATCGACGATATCCAGGCTCGCCTCGGCTTCGATCCGTTGAAGCTCCTGGCTCGCCTGGTCGCGAGGCGCGAGGCGTAGCGAAGCGTGCCGCTGCTCGTGTTCGCCGTGCTCAGCCGGATCCGCCAGCGCCTGGCGCTCGCGATCGTGGTCACGGCCCTGATCCCGGTGCTGGTCGCGATCTGGCTCGCGGAGAGCACCGTGCGCCAGACCGCGGCGCGCTTTTACCAGCCCGAAATCGAGACGCACCTCGAGCGCTCCCTCGGCGTTTACGAAGAGCTCGCCCACGCCGTCAAGCGCGGCATGCGCAGCGAGGCGGCCGCCATCGCCGAGCGCGGCTCGCTGCGGCGCGCCGCCAAATCGGGCGACGCCGCCGCCGTGAAGCGCGAGCTCGCTCTGATCTTTCCCGAGCACCCGAGCCTCGTGTCGCTGGTCGTCAAGGATGCGGAAGGGCGAGCGCTGGCGCAGCACGACCGCGGGCGCCCGCTCGACCCGAAGCTCGAAAACGCGCTCGAAGTGGAGCGCGAGCTCGGCGACGGCTCCGATCCGGACGCGCCCGCGCTGATCTCGGTGTTCGCGACCGAGCGCGCGCGCTTCGACGAGCTCAGCGAGATGAATCAGTTCGTCGATCTGTACAAGGCCGTCGATCGCCGGCGCGAGGCCGATCAGACGAGCTACGTGCTCGCCTTCGCGTTGCTGCTCGGTATCACGATCGCGCTGGCGATCGGCGTCGGCACGCTGCTCGCGCAGAACGTGGCCGGCCGCGTGCGCGAGCTGTCCAAAGCTACGCAGCTCGTCGCCGCCGGCGATCTCACGATCCGCGTCCCCGAGCGCGGTCACGACGAGCTCGCGGAGCTCGCGCGCGCCTTCAACGCCATGCTCGCGGAGGTGGCCGACAGCCGCTCGCGCATCGAATATTTGCAGCGGATCGCCGCCTGGCAGGAGATGGCGCGACGGCTCGCCCACGAGATCAAGAACCCGCTCACGCCGATCCAGCTCGCGGTGCAGGAGATCCACCGCCGCTGCCCCGAGGGCGACGCGAACTTCAAGCGCTTGCTGGACTCCACGCTCGAAATCGTCGAGGACGAGGTCGGTACGTTGCGGCGCTTGGTCGGCGAGTTCTCGGACTTCGCGCGCTTGCCGCGGGCCATCCTCGAGCCCGAAGACTTGGCGGTGTTCCTGCGAGAGCAGCGTGATCGGTTGCTCGGGCGCGACGAAGAGCGCAGCGACGGCGAGATCCCGCTCGACCTGGTGCGCGGCCGTGCCGAGGGAGCCGAGCTGGTGTTCGAGCTGCCGGGAGTCGGCGAGGAACCGCTCGAGGTGCTGATGGATAGGCAGATGCTGCGCCGCGTGTTGATCAACCTGATCCAGAACGCCTTCCAGGCGCTTTCGGAGAAGCCCGGGAAGGTGCGCGTGCGGCTGTCGCGCGACGGGGACTTCGCGAACCTCGACGTCGAGGACAGCGGCCCCGGAATCCCCGAAGAAAATCGGCAGACCGTCTTCGATCCGTACGTCACCACCAAGCACGACGGCACCGGGCTCGGGCTCGCGATCGTGAAGAAGGTGGTGATCGAGCACGGGGGCAGCGTCACGGCCCAGGTGAGCGAGCTCGGGGGCGCGCTGCTGCGCGTGCGCCTGCCGCGACTCGGCTCGCGCGCTTCGGCGCTCGTACATGGCGCGCTCGAGTCGCGCTCCGAAGTCGGAGTCGGCGGATGACGGACCAGAAGAAACCGGCCCGGCGCGCCGACACGCGCTTCGGTGCCCTGTCGCTGCTCGTCATCTTGCTGATCGCGGCCGGCTTCGGCGTGTTCGTCTTGCCACGCGTGGCGCCGACCCTGGAGCGCAAGCCGGCCCCGGACTTCGCGCTGCCGGTCGTGCATCGCGGTGAGCCGGGTGCGCGCGTGCGTCTGTCCGAGCAGCGCGGCAAGCCGATCCTGCTCGACTTCTGGGCGAGCTGGTGCATGCCCTGCCGCGAGCAGGCCAAGGTCATCGAGCGCGTGCGCGCGCGCCACCCGGGGCTGGTCGTGCTCGGCATCAACGTCAGCGACGACCCCAACAAGGCCCGGGCCTACCTGGCCGAGTCGAACCCGAGCTGGTTGGTCGTCGAGGACGCCGAGGGCATCGCCAACCGGAGCTACGAGGTCGAGGCCCTGCCGACGCTGGTCACCATCGACAAGAGCGGCAATATCGCCGCAATTCGCCGGCGTTTCGTGCCCGAACGGGAGCTCGGGGCGCTGGTCAACGAGCTCCTCGAGTAGGGCTGCGTGATTTAGAGCTCTTGGCGCGTCGCGCCGCTCAGAGCATGCTCGGCTCCCGGCCGTGCGCCGCCCCTCATGCGTGACGTGACTCACGATCCCGAACGGCTCCGCCGCGTGGTGTTGATCGCGCTGGCGGTGCTGATCTCCGTGGTGTTCCTGTGGATGATCGCGGACTTCCTGATCGTGCTGCTGCTCGGGGCCCTGGCGGCAGGCATGGCGCGGCCCTACTACAAGGGGCTGCTGCGCCGCTTCCCGGGTAAGAAGAACCTGGCAGCGGGCATCTGCGTGAGCGTGCTGCTGTTCGCGGTGATCCTACCGCTCGCCGCGTTCGGGACCCTGGTCGCCTTCCAGCTGCTCGAGCTCGGCAAGACGGCGGAGCCCTGGCTGCGCGAGCAGATCAGCGCGGCCAACTCGTTCCAGCGGATGCAGGAGCACTATCCCTGGCTCTCGTCGTTCGCGCCGTACAGGGATCAGATCGTGGCCAAGCTCGGCGAGCTCGGGAGCTGGCTCGGGACCTGGGCGGTCGGTGCGGTGACGGCGGCGGCGAGCGGCACCCTCACGTTCTTCTTGATGCTGTTCGTGCTGCTGTACGCAGCCTTCTTCTTCCTGGTCGACGGCCGGGAAAATCTGCGAACGATGCTGTACTACCTGCCGCTCCCGTCGGAAGACGAAGACCGGTTGGTGGAGCGGTTCGTGTCCGTGGCGCGGGCCACGCTCAAGGGCACGATGGTGATCGGCCTGATCCAGGGAGCGCTCGGCGGGCTCGGGTTCTGGGTGGCTGGCATCAACGGCGCCGCGGTCTGGGCGGCGGCCATGGCGGGCATGTCGGTGATCCCCGGGCTCGGTACGGCCGTGATCTGGGTGCCGGGTGTCGCGTTCCTGCTGATCTTCGGCCACTACACCGCGGGCATCGGGCTCTTGATCTGGTGCGGAACGGTCGTGTCGGGCGTCGACAACTTCCTGCGACCTTGGCTGGTCGGCAAGGACACCAAGATGTCCGATCTGGTGATCCTGATATCGACGCTCGGAGGCATCGCGCTGTTCGGCCCAGTCGGCTTCGTGATCGGCCCGATCGTCGCCGCGCTCTTCGTCACGACCTGGGAAATCTACGGCGAAGCATTCCGCGACGTGCTTCCCGAGGCGGGCCCGCTGTCGATCCCGACGCCGACGCCCCCGGTCGCCCCGCCGCCGAAAGACAAGCCCGCCTAGGCGGACGTCACAAAAACCGGTCCCCGTTCGTCTTTGGGGCATGACCGCACTCGACTTCCGAAAAGAGATCCCGAAGCTCGTCAACGCCCTCTCCCAGTGCTCCGCTGCCGTGCGCGGCCAGCAGGCCATCGAGCCGCGCTTGCTCGAGCTCGTGTATCTGAGGGCGGCCCAGCTCAACGGCTGCGGCTTCTGCGCCGAAATGCACGTGGAAGGCGCGACTTCTCACGGTGAGACGGACGAGCGGCTGCACGCGGTCGCGACCTGGCGCAGCTCGGCGCGCTTCACGGAGCGCGAGCGCGCGGCTCTCGAGCTCGCGGAAGCCACGACCCGCCTCGACCGCGACGCGCACGGGGCTTACGTTCTGGCTGAACGCCATTTTTCGAAGACGGAGCTGTCCGTGCTGGTTTTTGCGATCAGCGTCACCAACGCCTGGAACCGCCTGAACGTCGTGTGCAACACCGAGGCGGAGCTCGGGCGCGAGGCCGCGCGCGCGATCCGGGCGGCTTCATGAGCTCGGGCGAGCAGCACCTGCCGCGGCTGCGCGCGCTCGCTTACCGGATGCTCGGGGTCCACGCCGACGCCGAGGACATCGTGCAAGACGTGTGGTCGCGCTGGCTCGCCCTGCCGCGCGCCGACGTCGAATCGCCGCTCGGCTGGCTGATCACCGCCACCACGCGCGCTTGCATCGATCGGCTGCGGCAGCTGCGCCGCGAGCGCGAGGCGTACCTTGGCCCCTGGCTCCCGGAGCCCGAGATCGCCGACGCCGATCCCGAGCGGTCGCTCGAAATCGCCGACGAGCTCTCGATCGCGTTCTTGCTGATGCTGGAGCGGCTCTCCCCGGAAGAGCGCGCGGCATTCTTGCTGCACGCGGCGTTCGATCAGGGGCACGCTCAGATCGCCGCCGTCCTCGGCAAGAGCGAGGCGTCGGTGAGGCAGCTCGTGCATCGCGCCAAGTCCCACATCGAGAGCGAGCGCCCGCGCCCCAAGGTCGATCGGGCTCGCGCGCGCGTGGTCGTCCAGCACTTTCTAGAAGCCTGGCAGAACCGCGACCGCGCCCGGCTGCTCGATCTGCTGCGCACCGACGTCACCTACACCTCGGACGGCGGGGGCCGCGTCGCCGCCGCAACGCGCGTCGTCGTCGGCGCCGAGCGCGTCTCGCGTTTCCTGGTCGGCATCTATTCGAAGCTTCCGCCCGACGAACAGCGCATCCCGCGTCTCGTCGCGGGAGCTCCGGGTTACGTTCGCTTGCGGCAGGGGCAGATCGTCGCGGCGGTCGCCGTCGAGACCGACCAGGATCGGATCGCGGCGATGTACACGGTGCTCAATCCGGACAAGTTGCGATTTTATCGCGTTTGAGGGGCGCCGGGGCCGTGATACGACGGCGCCATGTCGCACCCCTTCCGTGACGCCGCCTTGCTCGGCGTGATCCAGGGCATCACGGAGTTTCTTCCCATCTCGAGCGATGGGCACCTGGCGCTGGCGGAGCTGTTGTTCAAGATCGACGAGGGCGGCCTCACGTTCAACGTGATGTTGCACGCGGGCACGCTGGTCGCGACGGCGCTGATGATGCGCGAGAAGCTCGGCCGGCTGATCGTGGACGGCGCGCGGGCGTTGCCCGAGCCGAAGCGGCTGTCCACCACGGCCGGCGGGCGCGACGCGCTGGTGGTGCTGTTCGCGTCGCTGCCGACCGCGGCGATCGGGCTCTTGCTGCGGGATGCGGTCGAGCGCTGGACGGAGTCGCCGTGGGTGGTGGGGCTCGGGTTTGCCGCGACCAGCCTGTGCATCGTCTCGACGATGTGGGTGAAGCCGGGAACCAGCGACGTGCCCACTCCGCTCGGGTCGGTGCTGGTCGGAATCGCACAGGGGCTGGCGGTGCTGCCGGGCTTCTCGCGCAGCGGCGCCACCATCACGACTGCGATGTGGCTCGGCGTGCGGCCGGAGCGGGCGTTCGAGCTGTCGTTCTTGATGTCACTGCCGGCGGTGTTCGGCGCGATCTTGCTCGAGGGGCGTCACGTGATAGGTCAGCCGTTCCCGGTGGTGCCGGCGGCGATCGGCGCATCGCTCGCGTTCGTGACCGGCGTCGTGGCGTTGTTGTTCCTGCGCCGCGTGGTGATCCGGGGCCGGTTCGCGCTGTTCGCGCTGTGGACGGTGCCGCTCACGCTGGCCACTCTAGCCATGGCCGCCGTCTGGCCACCCTGAAACTTTGATAGGCTGCGGGGCCATGGCGTCGCCCCGCGTCTGGCTATTCGGACTGTTGCTCTGTGTCGCCCTCTCGGGCTGCGCACGCTTCAAGAAAGCCAAAGAGTGCGGCCTCGTCGCCGACGCGGTGTCGGCCTGGATGAAGCAGGACAACCAACCGACCAGCCCGGCCAGCTCCGACACCGCCGCTCTGGTCACCGACGCCCGCGCCACGGCCGCCCGCTACCGCGCGCTCGACAAGACGCTGTCCGAGATCACGCTCGTCTCCGAAGAGCTCACGCCTTTGGTGAGCCGCTACCGCAAGCTCGCCCTCGACTCTGCCAGGGCCCTCGATGACGTCGCCGAGGCCCTCGATAAAGAGGACCTGGAACGTGCCCGCAAGCTGCGCGTCGACTTCGACACCACGATCCGCGCCGAGGCCCCCCTGGTCAACGAAATCAACGCCGTTTGCCGCCGGTAACGTCTTTTGCCGTCGTTGACGATCAGAATGGGTTGGAAGATCGGAAGAAGAGGAAGAGACGGGAATGATAAGTTCCAGGTGAGGGGATAGATTGGGATTGGGGTCTTGCGCTCCAAAACCCCCCTTCCTGAACTTCTCCGCTTCCGATCTTCTTGTTGCATCCAGGGCCCTGCGTCGCGCAGGGACTTTTCAGCGCCGCCGTCTGCCTGCGGACTTAACGGGCTTTTGTGCTGCCGGGCGCGTCGAGGGCAGGGCGCGGCGGGGCTCGGCTTCAGGGGCTTTTTCGCCTTGTAGCTTGCGGATCTCGTCGCGCAGCCTGGCGGCGGTTTCGAACTGCAGGTTTTCTGCGGCCGCGAACATCTCCTGGCGCAACGTCTGGATTTGTTCGGCAAGGGCTGCAGCGTCCGCCGGCGTCTTCACGTCGCTGCGCGTGGCGCGGCTGCCGTCGGCGTTGCGGGTGCCGCTGCGCGGGACGGCGTAATAGTCGTTCTGGCCGCTGGCGGGGTTCAGCTCGAGGATCGCGCGCTTCACCGTCTCGGGGGTGATGCCGTGCTTCTGGTTGTACTCCATCTGCAGCTTGCGACGGCGCTCGGTCTCCTCCATCGCCACGCGCATCGCGTCGGTGATGCGATCGGCGTACATGTAGACCTGACCGCGTGAGTTGCGGGCGGCGCGGCCGATGGTCTGGATCAGCGAGCGCGGGCTGCGCAGGAAGCCCTCCTTGTCGGCGTCGAGGATCGCGACCAGGCTGACCTCCGGCAGATCCAGGCCTTCGCGCAAGAGGTTGATGCCGACCAGCACGTCGAACTCGCCGGCGCGCAGATCACGCAGGATTTCCACGCGCTCGAGCGTGTCGATGTCGGAGTGCAGGTAGCGCACCTTGACCCCGAGCTCCGCGTAGTACTCGGTGAGCTCTTCGGCCATGCGCTTGGTCAGGGTCGTGACCAGCACGCGCTCGCCGAGCGCCACGCGCTCCTTGATCTCGCCGAACAGATCGTCGACCTGACCGGACACCGGGCGCACCTGGATCTCCGGATCGAGCAAGCCTGTCGGACGGATCAGCTGCTCGACGATCGCCTCGCCGCTGACCTTGAGCTCGTAGTCGCCGGGCGTCGCCGAGACGAACACGACTTGCTTCATGTACTTCTCGAACTCTTCGAAGCGCAGCGGGCGGTTGTCGAGCGCGCTCGGCAAGCGGAAGCCGTATTCGACGAGCGTCTCTTTGCGTGAGCGGTCGCCGCGGTACATCGCGCCGAGCTGCGGCACCGTCTGGTGCGACTCGTCGATGATCAGCAGGAAGTCGTCGGCGAAGTAGTCGATCAGCGTGGGCGGAGGATCGCCCGGGTTGCGCTGCGAGAGGTGCCGCGAATAGTTCTCGATGCCCTGCACGAAGCCCATTTGCTCGAGCATTTCGAGGTCATACGAGGTGCGCTGGGCGAGCCGTTGCTTCTCGAGGAAGCGGCCGTTCTGGTCGAAATAGTCGAGCCTTTCGCGCAGCTCCTCGCGGATCCCCTGGATCGCGCGGTCGAGCAGGGTGCGCGGCGTCACGTAGTGGGAGCCGGGGTACACCGAGTACTTGTCGAGCGACCCGAGCACCCGGCCGCGCAACGGATCGACCTCGCTGATCGACTCCACCTCGTCCCCGAAGAACTCGACGCGGATCGCCAGCGCCTCTTCGTAAGCCGGGAAGATCTCGACCACGTCGCCGCGCACTCGGAAGGTGCCGCGGTGAAAGTCGGTGTCGTTTCTCTGATACTGAATGTCGACCAGGCGGCGGAGCAGCTCGTCGCGCCGGAACTCCTCGCCTTTCACGATCTCGATCAATAGCCCCGAGTAGGTCTCGGCGGAGCCGATGCCGTAGATGCAGCTGACGCTGGCCACGATGATCACGTCCGAGCGCGACAACAGCGAGCGCGTCGCGTGGTGGCGCATGCGATCGATCTGGTCGTTGATGATCGCGTCTTTCTCGATGAACGTGTCGGTGGTCGGGATGTACGCTTCCGGCTGGTAATAGTCGTAGTAGCTCACGAAGAACGCGACCGCGTTCTCCGGGAACAGGTCGCGCATCTCGGAGTAAAGCTGGGCCGACAGCGTCTTGTTGGGGGCGATGATCAGCGTCGGCTTCTGGAGCTTCTGGATCAGATTGGCGATCGTGAAGGTTTTCCCACTGCCGGTGATCCCGAGCAGGGTCTGGCAGCGGGAGCCTTCGCGAAAGCGCCGCTCGAGGGCCTCGATCGCCGCGGGTTGATCGCCTTTGGGCGAGAAGTCGCTCTTGAGCGTGAACGGCATGCGAAGGCCAATCCTCTCAGGGTTTTCCGCGCGTTCAAGCGCCCAGCATCGAATTGTATGACTCCGAGCAAGAAACCTGACAGGTTTCAGGAGCCTGAGCGCCGAACCGCCACGGTCCGGGCGCCGGGTCGGAGGTACATGGGGCTCATCTTGATTGCGACCGTCGCCGTTCGCCACAGCGTGGGAGCCGTTCTACGCTTCGGCATCGCGACGGGACTCGGGCTGCTCGCGAGCGGATGTCTCGTCGACTCCGACGATCCGTGCGGCGACGCGTTGATCAAGACCAGCGCCGGTGCCTGTGTCTGCCCGAAAGGGCACGTGCCGAGCGACTCGGGCTGCGTGCCGTGCGCCGAGAACGAACGCGCGGCGGGTGGCCAGTGCGTGTGTGAAGACGGCTTCTCGCGAGCCAGCGCCAGCGCGAGCTGCGAGCCCGTGAGCGAGCAGCCGGGCTGCAGCGGCAGCGAGTGTCCCGGTGAAGGAGCCTGCGCGAGCTCGGCGAATTGCGCGGCTCCCCGGCTGTGTGATCGCTACGGCACGCGCCAGTGCGTGGAGCCCCCGGTGGGGCTCGGACGGGCCTGCGCGAGCGACGCAGACTGCGCCGGCACCGACGCGACGTATTGCGAGGTGCATTTCTCTTTGACGTGCGTGATCCAGGGCTGCAAGGAAGACGGCGGCCGCTGTCCGGGAGACATGCAGTGCTGCGATTTCGCCATCCTCACGCGCTCGCTGTGCGTCGGCGCGGACGCGCTGACGGACGGGGCGTGTCCCATACCCGGCGTCAACGTCGAGCGCGAATGAGGCAATCGATGGTTCGTCCCGCGCCTTGGTTGCTGGGCTTCGCGGTTTGCGCGCTGTCGCTGCACGCGCAGGCCTTGGCGCAGACCGAAAACCCTTACGACGCACCCGCCGCAGAGCCGCCGGTTGCCGAAACTCCCGCGGTCGAACCCGCTCCGGTTCCGTCCGAACCGGCACCGCCGCCGCCGAGCGCGGACGCGCTGGTCGCGCCGCCCGTGCCCGGCGGAGCTC
>JALYWZ010000643.1 GCA_030852505.1 Myxococcota bacterium
GTGTGATGCCGGACAGCCTGCTCAATCATCCGAAGAACCTGGCGGCGGGTCGCATCCGTCGGGCCGCAGACTACGCCGCGCAGTACCCGGGCGATGCGTCGAAGCGCGGCCCGACCCTGGCGCTGCTCGGGATCCGGACTCACACGCGGCCGCAAATCGCCCGAGAAATTGGCCTTTCGGAGCTCGTGCGGCGCTACCCCGGGCTTTCGGCGGACGACTTCATGGGCGAAGCCGTGAATGTCTCGCTCGATTGGCAGCCGTCTCCGCCGAACCAGAGCCGTCGCCTGGCCCGTGCCTCGAAGCTCGTCGCGCGCGGCTACGACGTTTTCAAGAGCGAGGGCTGCGCGGTCTGCCACCGCGGGCCGTTCTTCACCGACAACCGCATCCACCGCGTCTCAGCGCGCCGGGCAGACGAGATCGGCATCGCTCCGCCGTCGACCGCAGGCTTTCGCAGCCTCGGCCGCGGCAGTGGCCCCGCGATCGGCAGCGATCCGAACCGCACCGAGGACTCACGGCCGCTCTACCTTTACGTCGCGCCGAGCTACGACCCCAAGACGGGCGTCGCGGTGGCAGGAGGCAGTCCGCTGCGCGGCCTGTTCGGCAATCAGGTGGTCGGCTACAAGACGACCCAGCTGCGCTACGTCTGGGGCTCCGCGCCGTACCTGCACGACGGCGGCGTCGGCGTCGCGATAGCGCCGGGTACCGAGCTGGATCACGACGATTTGGCCGCGGTGTTGCGTCTGCCCGACACGCAAAAACTCTTCGGAATGAGCCGGATCCTCGCGCGGCAGGAGGCAGCGCCCGAGGCCTGGCTGCGCCCGGACGCCGCGCTCAGCCTCCAGACGCTCTTACTCCAGAGCGAACGTGCCAAGATGCTCGCTCACGCGAACGACCGCGTGATCCCGGTTCCGGGTGTGGGCGCGGCCGAGAACCCGCTCGGGGCGCCAGCCTTCGTCAGCGCGCGCGAGCTCGGCATCGCCGGCGTCGGCCACGACTTCTACCTGGACGATACGCCCGGGGGTGAGCGTATCACTGCGCTGATCGCCTTCCTCTTGTCTCTGGACGACGCACCGGGCGAGCTGCCCAGCGAGGTTCCTTGAATCCATGAGCTCCGGTCGCATCACGACGTCGACTCTGGTGCTGCTCGGCAGCGCGCTCTGTGCCGCGCTCCTCGGCTGCGCGCGTGGCTCGCGCTGGGCGGGGTTCGACGTGTTGCATCAACCGGCGCCCCCTCCCCCAAAACGCATCGGCCGAATCGCGCTCTCGAACGATGACTATAAGAACCTGATTTTCTGGGGAGAAAGGTGGTTCCGGAGCGAGACCTTCGGCGGCGAACGCGCGACCACCGACATCGCCGGGCTGTTCGACGGCGAGCTCGAGGTCCCGTGCGATGCGCCGCTCGACGCCGCCGGGCCGCTCGGAGAGCCACCGAAGCCCGCGCTTTCCGCGTCCGCGCCCGCTTGCCGCCGCAAGGTCTCGGTGTTGCCGTTTTTGATCCGCGCGCTCGATCGCCTCGACGGCACGCTCGGTAATCTGTTCAGCGGCAACGGCAACGGCGCGAACGGCGAGCTCGGCAACGGCTACACGAGCGACCTCGTGCTCGTGTTTCCCAAGGGCACGACGCTCGCCGGGCTACCGGTGCCGGAGCGCTTGCACACGGGGCTCGACGTCGACGCCGGTTCCCCGTGGCCGATCGGCGTGGTTCCCGTCGCGGCAGCTGCGAGCGAGACGTCGCTGCCGTTCCTGGTGGAGCCCGCGGCGCTCGGCGCCGGGCCCGCGGCTCCCGGCAAGGTACGGCTCGGCATCACCTGCGCGCTCTGCCACTACACGCTCGACATCGATAAGGACGGCCACGCCGACCTGCGCTCGAGCGAGTGGGGCAAGGAGACGCCCGGCAGCCCCTGGCAAGCACGAAACGCCTGGGGCATCGGCAACCAGGACGTCCATTTCGGCTGGTTGTTCGCGCTGACTCGCAACCCGCTGCTCGGCTTCACCGTGCTCTCGGGCCCCGTCGGCAAGAATTCACCGCGAGACGCCGTGGAGTGGGTGCGCTGGGTCAAGGAGAACTACCGAAGGGCGCCCGAGGCCGTCCGCCGGGAGGTGATCCGCGGCATGCTCGTGCAGCCGCGCGGCCTCGCCGACGACACGCCGAACGCGCTCCACGACGCGAACCAGCTGCCGCTGTTGTTCACGAACCAGAACTGGCCCTACAACTTCGACGGCTCGTTCATCGATGCCTCCGACCGCAACAACGGCGTGTGGACGGGAGCCATCGATTTCACCGGCCTCGTCTCGTTGGCCTCGGACCGCAGCGGCGGCCTACAGGCTTCGCTGTATTGGGAGCAGCCGAGCGTGTATTCGCTGCTCTCTGCCGAAGAGTACGCCGACATCCTGGTCGACCAGTCGCCGCTGGTCAGCCACGACCCGAACAGCCGGCGCGCGCTCAAAGACGACATCCTCGGTTACTCCGACGGCATCCCGGGCGTCCTCGACCCGGACAACGTGGTCGTGATGAAAAACGACCTCGGCGCGCTGCCCGACCGCGTGCTGAACCACCCGCAAAATCGAGCCAAAAACCGGGTCCGAACGCCCGCGAGCTACGGCGGAACGGCGGAGCTGCGAGGCAGCGTGATGGTGCTGCTCGGGACGCGCGTGATCACCAGCCAAAAAGCGGCTCGCGAGGCCGGCCTCGCGGAGTGGCAGAAGCGCTATCCCGAGCTCAACCGTGACGACTTCCAGTCCGACGCGGTGTCGCTGATGCTGGATTGGCTGACGCCGCCGCCGAACCGCTCGGCGCTGCTCGCGAACGCAAAGAGCCGCATCGCCCGCGGCTACGAAGTCTTCAAGGCGGCGGGCTGCGCGGGCTGCCACGCGGGGCCGTTCTTTACCGACAACCGCATGAGCCGGCTCTCTGCGCGCCGGGGTCCGGAGATCGGGATCGCAGCGCCATCCACCGCGGGGTTTCGGGCGCTCGGTCGCGGCACTGGTCCAGCGCTTGGCACGGCTCCCTATCGCTCGCTCGCCAACCGCTCGCTCCAGCTCTACGTGGCGCCGCCTTACGAGCCCGAGACCGGTTTGCCCGTGCAGACCGGGAACGCGCTGCGCGGGTTGTTCGGCTCCCGCGCCGTCGGTTACAAGACGTTGACGCTGCGCTATCTGTGGGGCTCGGCGCCATACCTGCACGACGGCGGTGTGGCCGTCGCGCTGCGCCCCGATGCCGCCCCGCCCGGCGACGACCTCAAAGCGCTGCTTTCCCGGCCAACTTCCGAAAAAATGTACGGCATGGCCACGCTGCTCGCTTACCGCGAGGCAGCCCAGAGCGGCGGCCCCTGGCCGAACGCCGCGCTCAGCCTGCAAGCGCTGTTACTCGAGTGCGAGCGGCGGCGCGTGGCAGCGCAGAACGCCGCGCCGCTGATGCCCGTGCCGATCGGAGGCGCCGACAACCCGCTCGGAGCGCCCGCCCAGACCAGCGCCGAGTCGCTGGGCGTGCAGGGGATCGGCCACGACTTCTACATCGACGACGAACCCGGTGGCGAGCGTATCACGGACTTGATCGCCTTCCTGTTGTCGCTCGACGACGCCCCGAGCGAGCTGCCCTGAACGAAAGAAGACGCATGATCCAAGCGCGAAAGTTTGCGTGGGCCCTGTTCGCTTGCGGCGCCTTCTCGAGCGGCACGGCTCTCGGGCACGACATCGATCCGGACTCCGACGCCGATAACTATGCAAAGCTCTGGTTGACCATCGACGCCGATCGCGTCGGGGCTCAGGCCATGGCCGGCACCTCGCTCACGCTCGGTGATCTCGAC
>JALYWZ010000117.1 GCA_030852505.1 Myxococcota bacterium
GCAGCGCGCCGCCCAGCCGCCGCGACTCAGCCATAGAGCCTTCGATACACGCCGCCGAGCCGTCCCTCGTCGAGCTCGGCGATGCTCGGCACCACCAGGGCTGCGCCCCGCGCCTCGAGCTCTGCGGCGGGGTAAGTGTGCGCCACCGCCGCGCAGGTGAGTCCGGCCGCGCTCGCCGCGTCGATGCCCGCGAGCGAATCTTCGATCACGATCGCGCGCCGTGCGGCCTGTTCGCCGAGCGCTGCGCTGAGCTGAGCCAGGCCGAGCCGGTAACCTTCGGGATCGGGCTTGCCGGCGCGCGTGTCTTCCGCGCTCACGATCGCGCTCACGAGCTCGCGCACGCCCAGCACTTCGAGCCCGAGCTCGATCTCGTCCCGCAACGCGCCCGAGACGATCACGATCGGCCCGGCCGCGGCGCGGCGGCGGATCGCGTCGGCGGCACCCGCGAAGGTCGGCAGGTTCTGACGAGCGCGCGCCAGATACAGCGGGCGCTTGGCCTCGATCAGCCGCTCGATCTCGGCTTCGACGACGGTTCGCCCGTTGTCCTCGAGCAACGCCGTGAAGGCCCCGCGGTCGTCGTAGCCGAGGTACTTCTCGACGTACGCCTCGTCCGTCAGGCCGATGCCGAGCGGCGCGAGCGCGTCTCGAAACGCTGCCAGGTGGACGGACTCGTCATCGACGAGCACGCCGTTGAAGTCGAAGAGCGTGGCTGGAAACATCGGTTTTGCCGCGGGGCCAGGCATACCACCCTCTCGAGCTGCCGCGCGCCTGCCGAGCCAGCGGCCGGATCCGAGCGGCCGGTCTCGGGGCCTTGCTTCGGGGGAGCGACTATGTCAGCTTCCCGCGCGCCCGAGCCCCCGGAGTGCCCGGAGGGTGGGCAACCGAGCCAGGACACAGTCGATATTCGATGAGTAAAGGCGATCTTCTCGAGATGGAAGGCGTGATTCAAGACGCCTTGGGCGGCGGCCAGTACAACATCAAGGTCGACCAGGGCGGCGCCATCGTGCGCGCGCAGCTCTCGGGTCGCATGCGCCGCCATCACATCCGCGTGCTGCCGGGCGACCGCGTGCGCGTCGCAGTTTCGCCATACGACCTCACGCACGGACTGATCGTCTACCGCGGCAAGTAGCCTTGTCGCGCCGTTCGGTGACGGCTGCGCTGGTCGGGCTCTGTGTAGCCTGCTCGCGCGGCGAACCGGACGAGAAGCAGCCTGCTCCTGCGCGACAGCCCGCGCCCAGCATTCCGACGCCGCCGCCCGAGCTCTTGTACGTGCCCTCGGCCGAAGCCGAGCTGCCGCCGCCCGTGGGTGGCGGCTTGTTGCCCGGCGCGCCGCCTTTGCCGATCGGGCGCTGTCCCGCCGACATGGTCGATGTCCGCGGCGAGTTCTGCATCGATCGCTACGAGGTGGAGCTGTTCGACCTGGGCTCGTCGCAGGCGCTCTCCCCCTACTATCACCCGACGCGCGGCCAGACCCGCGCGAGCTTCACGCGTTACCGAGCGATCGCCGCGCGCAAGGGCGCGCCCGAGCTACCCTCGCCGCCGCCGTTTCAGCTCGAGTCCGACTTCCAACCGGCGGCTCGCTCGAGGGCCAACGTGATCCCGAGCGGCTACCTGAGCGGGATCGTGGCGAAGCAGGTCTGCGAGCGAGCGGGCAAGCGTCTCTGCAGCTACGCGGAGTGGCTCACGGCGTGCCGCGGCGAAGCTCGACGCGCTTTCCCCTACGGCGACCGCTACGAAGCCGGCGCCTGCAACGTGCACCGCGACTCGCACCCGGCGGCGCTGCTCCACGGCAACGCCAGCATCCATCACCTCGATCCGCGCTTGAACCGCGTCGCCGACGCGGAGGGGCCCTTGCTGCGACCCACCGGTTCGCTGCCCCGCTGCAAGAGCGTGTGGAACCAGGACGGCGCCTTCGACATGGTCGGTAATCTGGACGAGTGGGTCGAGGACTCGTTCGCCGGCGGCTTCTATGCCCGCGGCACCCGCGACGGCTGCGAGGCTCGGATCCGCTCACACCCGCCCGATTATTTCGACTACAGCCTCGGCACCCGCTGCTGCCGCTGACACAGGCCCATCGGCCGACACATGTAGGTTTCTGGGAATCTATGTAGGTTTTTGTCGTACCATTCGAGCCTAATGCCTCGTCAACCGACTCTCGGATTCTTCCCCTGGTTGTGCCTGGCGTTCGTCGCAGCGGCCTGCGGGCACCCAGTGCAGCGCCAGCTCGAGGGAACCTGGCACGGCGACAGCGTCGAGAACTTCGACGACCGCGATCTGGCTCGAGCCACCGGCTGGGCCAAGAGCCTGCGCTTCACCTTTTCCGGGTCGCGGATCAACGTCTCGGTCGCCGCCGAGGAGGATCGCGCGGGCACCTTCAGCGTCCGCTCGGTGCGCGCCTCGGACGTGCTGCTGGTCGTGAAGCGCCCCGACGGCAAAGAGGATCTGACGCACCTCAAGCTCGACAACGAGCACTCGATCCGCTGGATGCTCGGCGAGTCGCGCTCGGTGGTGCTCCGAAGAGAGCTGTGAAGCTCTAGGCCGTGGTCTTCTGCTCGGCCTCTTCCTCGAGCGGCTGAGACTCGCGCTCGATCCAGGCTGCGAGCGCGCGCAGCGACGGCTCTTCGTTCATGCGCCCGACGATCTCTTTGCGAGCGTAAAACAGCCGCGTGCGCACGGTCAGTACCGGAGCCCCCACGAGCCGCGCGATGTCGGCGGGCGCGACGCCTTCGAGATCATGCAGCTGGTAGGTGGTGCGCTTCTTCTCGCTCAAGCGGGAGAGGATGCGCAGCAGCGCGTCGACCCGGCGCCGCTGTGCGATCTGCTCGTCCGGTAGCGGTCGCCCGCACTGGCTGGCCGCGGTCTCGCTTTCTTCCAGAAGCACCGGCCGGCTGCGTCGAGCGCGCCGCTGCATCAGCACCACGTTCACCGTCACCCGGTGCAACCACGTGGAAAAGCGCGACCCGTGGCGGAAATTCTTCAGGCTGCGATGCACCTGGAGGAACACTTCCTGAGTCACGTCGTCGACCTCGGAGGCGCGACCGACGAGGCGCTGCACCAGACGGCGAACGTCTCCCCGATGCGCTCGATAGAGCTCGTGAAAGGCTTCCTCGTCCCCCGCCTGACAACGCGCGACGATCTGCTCCGGGTCACTCACACTCGGATGAGTAACCCGGCCGCCGCAAAGCCTGGCTCCGCTATGCCTGGTTGCGACCGCCGAGGGACGCGAAACGCAACCAGGAAGCGGAGCCCGATACCTAGAACAGGCTCTTCAGCTCCACGCTCTTCGCCTTCTTCTGCTCCAGGATCTTGTTCACGGCGCGCACGATGCGCGTCTTCGCCGGGCCGCTCACGGCCTTGCCCGCCTTCGCGTCGTTCAAGAGCCGAGTCGTCACCGGCCGACCACTGCGGCGCTTCTCCGGCTTCTTCGCCTCGCCCTCGGCGGCGGGAGCAGCGGCAGCACCGCTCGCCTTGGCCTGGCGCTTGGCCAGCCTCTGTGCGCGGTCTTCGGGTCGCAGCCGCTCGAGACCTCGGGATACGGCCACCAAACGGCGGGAGTCGATCTTGTTCTTGTCGAGAAATTCGGAAAACTTGCTGGACATGACGAACGTGGAGGTCCTTTCTAGGGCGTGCGAGCCTCGCCGCGGGCCTCCGACCGAAGCCGGCCGGAGGAAGACTGGGGCAAGCTCGCGCCGCCGGACCATACTTTCGTCCCCCCACAACGTCCAGCCACCCGCCCGGAGCCGGGCAACCCGGAGGGCCTCCCAGTGAGCGTCGAGCTCGAAATAGCCGCGGCCTTGGCCGTGATTCGTCGCAGCGTGGCGACCGAGCCCAAGCTCGGCCTGGTCCTGGGCTCCGGCCTGGGCGCCTTCGTGGACCAGCTCGCCGAGCGCGTGCTGATCCCGTACCGCGACATTCCCCACTTCTCCGAGGCGCACGTCCCGGGTCACGCCGGCAACCTGTGCTTCGGCCGGCTCGGTCAGGCCACGGTCGCCTGCCTGCAGGGCCGCGTTCACGCCTACGAGGGCCACCCGGTGGCGCGGGTCGTTTTCGGCGTGCGCGTGCTCGCCGCGCTCGGCTGCCGGGCGGTGCTCGTGACCAACGCCGCCGGCGGCATCCGCGAAGACCTCGGCCCGGGCGAGCTGATGCTGATTCAGGATCACCTGAACCTCACCGGTCGCAACCCGCTCGTCGGACCCGAGCGTCCGGACTCGCCGCGCTTTCCCGACATGACCGAGGCCTACGACGCCGGACTGCGCTCGCTCGCCCGCCTCGCTGCCGACGAGCTCAACCTCGGCTTGAAAGAGGGCGTGTACGCCGGCGTGCTCGGCCCGAGCTACGAAACCCCCGCAGAGATCCGCATGCTGCGCGCGCTCGGCGCCGACGCGGTCGGCATGAGCACCGTGCTCGAGGTGCTCGAGCTGCGCTCGCTCGGGGTTCGCGTCGGAGGGCTCAGCGCGATCACCAACCGCGCCGCCGGTCTCGCGGGCCAGCCGCTCAAGCACTCCGACGTCGAAGAGGTCGCTGCCCGCATGCGCCGCGCCTTCGTCGAGTTTCTGTCGCGCTGGTCGCTGCTCGTGGTCTCGGAGGAGCTCGGTGGCTGAGCCGCTCGAAGCGTCGCTGAAAGAGCTGGTCGAGCGCGCCCGGCAAGTGCGGGAGAACGCACACGCCCCGTACTCGCAGTTCCGCGTCGGTGCCGCGCTCCGCGCCGCGAGCGGCAACGTGTACGCCGGCTGCAACGTCGAAAACGCCAGCTACGGCGCGACCTCGTGCGCCGAACGCAGCGCGATCGCCGCCATGGTCGCCGCGGGCGAGCGCGAGGTGACGGCCATCGCCGTCTTCACCGATGCGGATCCCCCCGGCATGCCCTGCGGCATCTGCCGTCAAGTGCTGCTCGAATTCGGCCGCCCCGGCACCGAAATCGTCGCCGCCTCGCCGCGCGTCCTGCGCCGCATCACACTCGAACGACTGCTGCCCGAGCCCTTCACGCTCAACCGATGACCCACGGCGTCCACGCCCCGTATCGCCTGGTGCTCGGCACCCCGCCGGAGCTGGTCGTCCACGACGAAGTCGGGCGCTGTCCGTATCTCGACGGCCGCCTCTCGCGCTTGCCGCTGCGCATCCCGACTCGCCCGCTCACCACCAAAGAGCTCGGAGAGCGCCTGGCGTCCGGCGACCGCCGTCAGGGCATCTTCCTTTATCGCACCGAGTGCCCGAGCTGCACCGCGTGCGAGCCGATCCGCATCGACGTCCAGCGCTTTCGCCCCGGCCGCACGCTGCGCCGTACGCTGCGCAAGAACGACGCGCGCTTCCAGGTCGAGCTCGGCCCGCCCGAAGTCAACGAGCGACGCATCGCGCTCTACAACGCGCACAAAGAGCAGCGCGGGCTCGACTCCGGACGCTCGCCGCTCGACGCAGCGGGTTACCGCGAGTTCCTCGTGCTGAGCTCCTGCGCCACCTTCGAAGTCCGCTACCTGCTCGATGGCGAGCTCGTCGGTGTCGCCGTCGTCGATCGCGCAGAGGACTCGCTCTCGGCCGTGTATTGCTATTACGACCCCACGCACACGGACTCGAGCCTCGGCACCTACTCGATTTTGAAGCAAATCGAGCTCTGCAAGCGCTTCGGCCTGCGTTACCTGTACCTCGGCCTCTACATCGCCGAGTCCGAGCACATGCGCTACAAAGCGCGCTTCCTCCCTCACGAACGCCTGATCGGCGGCAGCTGGCTAGAGATCTCCAAGGACTCTTCCCCTTGAGCTTCGCCGCGCTCGTCAACCCCGCGGGTGGCATCCGTTACCACCTGCGAGCTCGCCGCTATGCGGAGCGCCTCTGGCAACCCTTCCGCTGGGCCCTCGGTGAGTGGCTGCTCGGCTGGCAGCCGCCCGAACGCACCCTGCTCTTGTTCGGTCCAAGCGGCGGTTACAACCTTCAGCCCTTCCTCTTCGAGCGCTTCGACCAGCTCGTGTGCTTCGAGCCCGACCCGCTCGCCTTCGCGCTGTTCGCCCGCCGCCTCCGCCGCGCTCCCCTCGAACGCCGCCCCAAGCTCGAGCGCATCGCCGAAGACCACCTCGTCGCCCACCCCGAGCGCCTGGCGCCGCGCCTCGAAAGCGCCGGCCCTGCGGCGCTCCTGTTCTCGAACCTGATCGGCCAATTGCCGATGCTCACCGCCGACGCCGAGCTCGGCGATGCCGACTTCGCGCGCACCCGCGAAGCCGTCGTCGCAGCGCTCCAAGGCCGTTCCCACGCCAGCTTCCACGATCGCGCCTCCGGCGAAGTTCGCCTCGGTTTCGCCCAGCCGCTGATCGCCAGCTCACGCCTCAGCGATCGCGAAGTCCTCGATTCCATCTACAACGCGCCCGACGAGCCAACCCTCGAGTCCCTCGGCCTGGTCGACCACGACACGAGCGGCTTCTTCGATCAGAACCAGGAGCACGCGTACTTCCACTGGGAGCTCGAGCCCGGCTGGTTCCACCTGATCGAGGGCGTGCAATCGGTAAAGCCCGGCTGATTGGGTGCGCACGCGGGGACGTGCGCGACGCACGGCGGGAAACGACGAGAGGCAACCGCGCGCGACGCGGGGAGGGTCAGCAGCCGCGCCTCGCCGGCGCTCGGGACGATAGGAGAACCACGGCGGCGACGGCGTCGTGAACCGGAGCAAGACCGCAGAGCACGCTACTTGCGTTGCAGCAGGGTCGTTTCCCGGGCCTCATCGCCGCTGGTGGCGTCGCGCACCACGACTTCGAGGACGAAGCAGTCCGGGGAAGGCGGGAGCTCCTTGGTGTCGAGCCCATAGCTGAGGAACTGGCCGGCGTTCTTCATCGTTCCGGGCGAGCCGGTGCGGCGGTCGCCACCGAGGGGGACCTCTTGATCGGCGACGCCGTCACAGCCCAGGTCGGTGTAGACGTGGACGGTGCCACTCACGTTGGGGTCGCTCGTGATGTCAGCGCTGCTGCAGTCGAGTGCGCGGACCTTGACGGGGAGGTTGCTGCTCCGTTGGTAGCGGTACTTGATGGTCCCACCGGCGCTCGGATCGGTGTCCTCGGCCCGACCATTGCGTGCGAGCGGCTGAGCCCAGAGCAAGGGATCGGGTCCGAAGCTGCCGCAGCTCGGGGTGCAGGTCATGCCGTCGCCGGAATAGCCCGCGTTGCAGGCGCACTCGAAGCTGCCGAGTGTGTCGGTGCATGAGGCAGAGGGCGAGCAGGTGTGAGTGCCGTCCGAGCATTCGTCGATGTTGACGCATCCACCAGCATCGAGACGATATCCGCCCGGGCAAGCCGAGCAGGTCGAATTGCTGGCGTTGGTGCACGTGATTGCCTCCGTGCAGAAGGGAACGGGGCTGCATGTCGTACAGACACTCGGTAGGGTGGACGACCTCCAGGTTCCCTCTGCGCACTGTGCGCATTCGGAATTGGAAGGAGTCGTGCACGTGACCGTCGAGACGCAACCGGAGACGGGCGTGCAAGACCTGCACGCTGCTGGCGTGACGCTAGTGTCCAGAAAATAGCCGGATTCGCAGGCAGTGCACGTAGAGTCGGCCGCGCTGGTGCAGGTGGCGGCAGCGCAACCCGGGGAGCTCGGGCACGGGGTGCAAACATTGTCGGAGGCGTAGGTGCCCGGTTGGCACGCGCTGCACTGGAAACGGTCGTCCAGGTAGCGAAAGGGCGCGGCGCAAGACGAGCAGATCGAGGAGCGGCCGTCGGTACACGTGAGTGGGCTCGTGCAGTAGGGAACGGCGGTGCAGTCCACACAGACGCTGGGTAGGGTGGACGATCTCCACGTTCCATCCACGCACTCCGTGCATTTGGAATCGGAGGCAGTCGTGCACGTGACCGGCGACACGCAACGCAAAACAGGCGTGCACGACCTGCACGTGGCCGGCGAGACGCTCGTGTCTAGAAAATAGCCGGCGCCGCAGTCACTGGAGACCTCCACCGCCGAGCGGGAATCGAACACGACCTCTTCGTCGGGTGGCGCATCAGCGCAACCGACGAACGTCGGAATCGCTATGGCACAGACCAAGAGCGCATGAGAGAGACCCGCAACCAGCGACCCACCTGTCGATTTATACACGGCGTGTCAGTACGGGTATGCGCGTGTTGCGTCAAGCGATCTCAATCCCCGCGCTGCCCTCGCTGCACTCGCATCGTCCCCGGCACGAGCATGACGGCCGACAACACCGCTAGCCCTACCAGGCTCGGAAACAACGCGTTCCAGCCGAAGCTCCGGCTGAGCTGCGGCACGGCCAGGCCCGCGACCATGCCGCCGATCGAGCCGACGCCGTTGACTAGCCCCGTGGCCGCCGCCGCGGCATGCGGGCCGCCGGCGTCCTGGGCAGCGGCGCCGGACAGCAAGGCGTCGGGGCCGAACAACAACGCGCCGATCGCGGCCAAGCTGAGCGAGTTCGCGGTGACGCCGTACGCGGAGAGCGGCGTGTACGCGAAGAGCGCGAGGGCGAGGCCGAGCAACGAGAGCGCGGACAGGCGCGCGCGGGGAATGTGGCGGGCGCGATCGGAGTACATGCCGAGGCCGATCACGCCGGCGACTCCGCCGATCTCGAAGGCGCTCGAGACCCAGGCGGCGACGTCGCCGGGATAGCCGCGTGTCGTGCTGAGGTAGTACGGCAGCCAGAAGAGCAGCGCGTAGCGGATGAACTTGATGAAGAAGTAGCAGCCGCCGTAGGACCAGAGCTCGGCGCTCTTCAACACGACGAGCTGGGCTTTGCGCACCGCGGCGCGCTCTCCAGCGGGTGACGCCCTGGCGAGCTCGGCGGCGTGCGGCCCGGGCGCTAGCAGGAGCAACACCGTGCCGCCCATCAGCGCGAGCAGCAGCGCGGGGCCGTAGAACGTGGAGCGC
This sequence comes from Myxococcota bacterium, assembly GCA_030852505.1. Classification (GTDB taxonomy): domain Bacteria; phylum Myxococcota_A; class Polyangia; order Polyangiales; family Polyangiaceae; genus PMG-095. The sequence continues at coordinate 8,851 of JALYWZ010000117.1, forward strand.
CAGCCGTAACTGACGAGCAGCGCGCCCGCGACCCAGTTCGCGGCGATGCCGCCGACTTGGTAGCACGTGGACCAGAACGCCATGACGGTCCCGCGGTTCTCCGGGGTCGTCCACTCGGCCATCGCGCGTGCGGTTCCGGGCCAGCCGGTGGCCTGAAACAGGCCGTTCACGAAGTAGAGCGCGCCGAAGGCCAGGGCGCCGCTCGCGGCGCCGAACAGCGCGCAGGCGAGCGCACTGCCGAACAAGCCGATGCCGACGAGGCGGCGTGCGCCGATGCGATCCCCGAGCCAGCCGCTACCGAACTGCCCGACGCAGTAAGCGGCGAGGTACAGCGAGTCGATGAGGCCGAGCTGTTCCTCGCTCAGGCCGAGCGACGAGCTCAGCGTCTTCTTCGAGACGCTTAAGCTCTTTCGCCCCATGTAGTACGTGGCGTACGCGAACCACGTCACGCACCAGGCCCGGAATGGCTGGGGCCCGGCGCGCTCGACCATCGACTAATCGAGCCCGCGCGCTTCGATTTCGTCGATCTGCGAGAGCGCGGCAGCCAGGGCGTCTTTGGTGCGCTCGAGCGAGATGCGGTCGCTCTGCCATTTGCCGCGTGCCTGCTCCATCTTGTTGCGTTCGGCGTTGAGCGTGCTGCGCGTCTGCTCGAGCTCGGTGCTGGTCGAGACCAGCGCGGCCTCCACGCCCTTGAGCTTGGCCTCGAGCTCGGCGTGAGCCTGGCCGAGGTCCCCGAGCTCACGCTGCTTGGCTTCGGTC
>JALYWZ010000644.1 GCA_030852505.1 Myxococcota bacterium
CCCGCGGCTCGTCGCGCACCGGCTCGTGCGTGGGCGCGGAGGGCGTGTCGCAGCGGTCGAGGAACAGCGTGACGTGCGGCAAGCCGAGCTTCACCTCGGCGCCCACGCGCACGGGGCCGCGGCCCTCGAGCTGGAACTCCCACTCCGCCCAGCCGGAGCTCAGCGCACGCTTGGCCTCCGGTGTGATCACCGGAGCGAGCAGCTCGTGAATGCGCTCCGGCGTCTGGGGCTCGCCTTTGACTTCACTCTCACCCTGCGGGAGCACGACGATCGTGCGGCGCCCGGGCACGAGCTTCACCTCGAGCGCACCCACGGCCAGTGCGCGCTTGAGCAGGTCCGTGAGCGTCAGCTTCATCCGAACCTCGAATATCTCCGACGAGCACCACGAAATCCACGCTTCAATGGAGGCGGCGGGCGCGACGGAGTGGGAAAATGTGCGCGGCTACGGGCGCACGTGGACGACGGTGCCGCGCTCCTTGTTGACGACGCCGTGCCAGTCCGGCGGAACCACCGGGTCCGTCCACTCGAACAACCAGGCGGCGTCGGCGGGAGACAGATTCACGCAGCCGTGGCTTCGGGCCTTGCCGAACTCGTCGTGCCAATACGCGCCGTGCAGGGCGTAACCCTGGTGAAAGTACTGAACGAACGGCACGTCGCGCAGCGCATACGAGTCGGCGGTGGCCTGGACGATGTCGCCGTCCATCGTGGAGCTCACCTCCTTCGAATAGATCATGAACGTGCCGCGCACCGTCGCGTTGGTCGTGGCGGGATCACCCATGCCGCCGATGCCGGTGCTCACGAGCGTGGCGAACACCGGGCGCCGGCCTTCGTAAGCGACCAGCGTCTGGGACTGAATCGAGACGTCTATCCACTTCCGATCGCCGGTCGCGACGCTCGGGAAGTTCGTGCGCGGCTCGATCCGGCGCAGCGTCGAATCCGCCGCCCACGCGCCGCCTTCCGCTTCCACCATGCCCCCGGGCGAGCCGCGGCCCGTGAGCCGCAGCCCTTCCCGGTAGCCGAACGAGCCGTTCGGTTTGAACTCTCCGGACGGCGTCTGCGAATAGCGAATGCTGTATCGCGAGGTCACGAACGCCACCGGCAGCCCCGCTTCACGCGGTAGAACGACGCCGCGGAGCAGGCTCGACTTGACCAGTCGGGTACGTTCGAGCCCGACGACGTCGAGCTCGGTGGTGAGGCCGTACCAACGCCCCTGCCACTCGAAAGCGCGGGAAAAGGCGAAGCCGCTGCCGGGAGCAGCGCGGCCCATGTGCGCCGAATAGCGGAGTCCCTGAACCGCGCCGTACGGCTTCTCGAGCGCGCGCCGGGTCGAGAGAAAATCGGGCGGCGCGCCGAGCTCGCCCAGCACCGTCGCGAGCCCCTCGCGCGTGATGCGATTCTTGTAGGTCGCCACGCGCTCTTCGAAACCGGGCCCTTCGCTGTCCTTCGCCTCGTTCGCCGTTGGCAGACGGAAGTAGAGGAGGGGCGCCACGTCTTCGGCCATCGCGTAGATGTACGGAAGGCCCGCACCCCGAACCGCGCGCACCGTGGACGCGACCGCCACCGGATGCTTCAGGTCGAGCGAGGCGCCCATCCCGACGCAGACGAAGCCGCGCGGATTGATGCGATACCAGCCACCCTCGCAAGAATCGTTGATGATCGGCGGGTCGCGCGCGTCGACCACGGCGCCCGCCCGGAGGTAGCCGTAGCGCTCGCGCCGCGCCTCGGTGTCCGTGTAGATCCAGGTTCGCCAGGCGATGCTGACGAGGCGGCGGCCGGTCGGCGAAAAGGGCAGCGCGTCCGCAGCGGTCCCGAGCTTGGGAGCCTTTCGGGTGGCGGCGGAGCCGCTCGAGCTCGGGGAGCCGACCAGCTGAGTCGCCTTCGCCCGTTGTGCGCCCGGCGGGTCGGGCCGCGAACAGGCGAGCAGGATCGAGAACGTTGCGAACGGAAGCAGGCGCACGGGCCCCCCCGCGCTAACACCGGGATCGGTGCGTTCGCAACCCTTGGGGGGTGGATTCCGGGCTCCTGGCCGGCCCCCGCCCCGCTTCGTCCCCCGCGAGCGCGCGATCCGGGGCATCCTCGTAGGCCATGAATCCCGGCGCCTGGCTACTCGGAGCCTCGACCATCTTCCGTGAGGTCGTTCGTCACCTGCTACGGCGCCCGGTCGTCGGCTGCGCCGTGTTCGCGCGGACCAAGGACGGCCGAGTGCTCCTGATCCGACGCGGCGACAGCGGCGGGTGGGCGCTGCCGGGCGGCACGCTCGAGTGGGGAGAGACGCTGGTGGAGAGCGCTCGGCGCGAGCTCGAAGAGGAGGCCGGCGTGACGGAAGCGCGTCTCGGTCGCCTCGTGGGCGTTTACTCGCGGCCCGATCGCGATCCGCGGTTTCACGCCGTGACCGTGGTCGTCGAGGCCGAAATCGGTGAACCCACTCGCCCGCCCGTCAACCCGCTGGAAATTCTGGAGGCGCGCCTGTTCGAGCGGAGCGCGCTCCCCGAGCCGCTCTCTCACAACATGTCCGCCATGCTCGAGGATGCGTTCGGCGGGGTCACTCGCTTCGAATGAGGAGCGCCGGCGCGTCGGCGAGAAACCCACATTGGCGCACGCAGGCATCGTCCTCACCGAGCAGGAAACCGTCGTCGATCGCGGCACCTGCGAGCTCAACTGGTTCGTGCGCGTGGCCGATGGCTGGGTGCCCGCGGCCAAGGTGGGCGGTGCAACCACAGAGTTCGAAAGCGGTCCGGGTCCAGGGGTGGTTTGGCGGCGCCACACTCGACTCGAGCTCCCCGAGGGAACGCGCTTGTTGTGTGTCGAACGGCGACCGGAGGCGCTAGTTCGCACACCGCTAGAACACCTGACCAAGACTCGTTCCTCGCCCCGGAAAACCATTCGACGGCTATACTCGGTGGGCAGAGCGGGACAGGTCGTGCACGAGGCGGCTGCTACGCAGGCCCCTTCTGGCGCGGATCGCAAGCCTCGCAGATTGCGATAATTCGCGGATAGGACAGCGCAATTTGGGTAGCCACTCCGGATCGCCTCCGCCCCCCCTATTGGACGAGTCCGTTCGTCCGTTCCGTTCCGACATGGCCCGATCCGCAGAGCACGCGCCTACCCCTCTCGACAAGGAGTCGACCGAGGAGTCCAGCACGCACGTGCGAGTGGCCGCGAATCAAACTCCTGTTCCCGATACCAGGGCGCGCACGCGCAGCGTTCTACTCGTCGACGACGATCCGGTCGTGCTGCGCGCAGTCGGCCGCGCGCTGAAGGCCCGCGGCTACGACGTGACGACCGCGCAGAACGGCGAGCACGCCGTTCATGCCATCCGTCACCGTTCGTTCGACGTCGTCCTCAGCGACATCGGCATGCCGGGCATGGACGGCATTCAGCTCCTGCGCGAGGTGCGCGAGCACGATCTGAACGTCCCCGTGGTGCTGATCACCGGCGACCCTGCCGTGAGCACGGCGATCCAGGCGCTCGAGTACGGCGCGTTTCACTACCTCACCAAGCCGGTCAACAACGAGGCGCTCGAGCGCGTGCTCGACAAGGCGGTGCGCGTCCACCGCCTGGCGCGCGTCAAGCAGCAGGCCGCCGAGCTGTTCGGCAACAACAGCGCGCTCGGCGCGGATCGCGCCGGCATCGAGGCCAGCTTCGACCGCGCCTTGCAGCAACTGTGGGTCGCCTACCACCCGATCGTCGACGCCCGCGCAGAGCGCGTCTTCGGCTACGAGGCCCTGCTACGTACCGACGAGCCTTCGCTGCCGCACCCGGGCGCCGTGCTCGACGCGGCCACGCGGCTCGGCCGT
>JALYWZ010000645.1 GCA_030852505.1 Myxococcota bacterium
AGCGAATAGAGCGCGCCCGGCATGGGCTTGCGCCGCGCGTCGAGGATCTGCAGCTTGAGGACTGGCTCGCGGGGGTTGGTCTGACTGCTGAGCTTGTTGCGCACGTATTTCCCCGGCAGGTACAGCCCGCTCGCGGCGGGTTCTTCCTTCTCCACGGCGATGTCGGGCTCTTCTCCGGGCTCGAAGAACAGCGCCTCGACCCTGCGGTTGGCCTGACTCCGGAAGTTGTCCTCTCCGAGGCCGTCGATCGGATGGTGCTCTCCGTAGCCGAGCGCTCTGTTTTCGTCGTCGACGAACACCAGCTGCTCTCGCAATGCTTCGAGCCCCGGCTCCTCACCGAGCTCTTCGCGCAGCGCGAACTCGTAGACGTCGAAGAACGCGCCCCAGGTCAGCGGCCCGACGTCGCCGTCGACGGCCAGGTCCGGAGCCGAGGCCCCGAGCGCCGTCTTGTTCTGGTTGTATTGCTCCTGAAAGCGCTTCACCGCGCTGGTACCCGACGCCTCGTTGTCGTTGATTGGCCCCGGATCGCAGTCGAACCCGCCGTCGCCGAGAGCACGGTCCGAGAATGCGTTCGTCAGCCACGACAAGATCTGCTTGTAGTCGCTGACCGTGTGCCGGGCGTCGCACAAACTCTGAAACGACTCCCGGTCGCCGACCACGCAAGCAAGCACGCATCGGGCGCGCTCCTCACTGAGCGCCTGGTTGAAGCCTTCGCTCGCGGTCGTGTCGGTGTGTCCGGCGATCAACAGCTTCTGACCGGGCTCCAGCTGCTCTTCGTTGAAGCGGAGCAAGGTGGCGACCAAGCTGGTGGAGGTGAGCGCCTTGTGCTCCTTCGCATCCGGACGCTCGCCCTCCGGCAGTACCACGCAACTATTGGTGCGAAAGCGCGCGTCGTCGAACTCGACGAAGGTCAGGTTCAGCCCGTCCAGATCGCCGGCGGCGAGATCGACGGTCTCGACCGCTGCCCTGCGCCACGCCGGGTACTCCTTGCTGCCGGCCTTGGAGTTCTTGCCTGGGGGCTTCGGGACGATGCCGAACTCGGGGTCGAAGAAGAACAGCTCGACGCGCCGATCGATTGGGTCGGACTCGCCGTCGGCCGGCGCCTTTTCGAGCTCTTGCCCCGTCTCTTCGAGCGGAAAGTGTTCGCCGCAGCCGTGCGCCGTGGCGTTGATCTCGACGTCGAACTCGGACAGCGAGGCACCGTCGAGCGCCATGTACGCAGCAATCAGCGCGCGCCGCGTATCCTTCCCGCATTTTCCGTCGATCGGCGTGACGCCGCGCGTGCGCTGGAACCAGCTCACCGGGTCTTCCGTAGCCGGCTTGGTGCGGAAGTCCGGCATGGCCGTGATCATCAGGCGGTCTTCGACCTTGCCCCAGCGCTTCTTGTCTTCGATACCGTCGCCATAAAACTTGAACCAGCCCTCCACGTCGTCCTTCAAGAAGGCGATCGTGGCCTCCGCGCGTTCGAGCGAGAGCTGATCGTTGTAGGCGCTGCCGCCGGCCGTGTCCGCGTGGCCCACGACCAGGAGCTCACACGGGGCGCGGTTCAAGTAAATCCGGCGCAACGCGCGTATCTCGGGCAGCGCGGTCGGCAACAGGAACGTCTTGTTGGTGTTGAAGAACAGGTGCAGGCGCGCCAGCACGCACTGCGGGACTGCACCGAGCAGGCGTCGTTCCGGCTCGGAACGATCCGGAGCCAGGACCACGAGCGGTGTACGGAACTCGTCGACCTGTTTTTCAGCGCCTTCGAACGTCTCGACCGAGAAGGAGAGCTCGTAGTTGCCGGGAAACACGCGCTCGTGAAAAAGCTGTCCGTTCTCGTCGGTCGTCCCCGAAAACTCCTCCGGCCCGGTGATGGTGTAGTCACGGTTCGCGTGCCGCACGCGCCCGGTCTTATCGAGCAGCTCCACGAACAGTCTCCCGAGCGGCGGCTCGAGAACGATCCGGTTCGGCACCACGGCCTTGACGCCCACCGGCCCGACCGGCGCGCCGCGAAACTCGAGCGTTGTCGAATTCGTCTCTTTCGACAACGTCCCGGGCCGGCGCCTGGTCCAGCGCGGTTCGAGAACATTTTCGAGCGCCTCCAGCTCCACCACCGAAATTTGCGCCGTCGAGTCCTTCACGCCTTCGAGGAGCGCGACGCCTGCGGCGTTGGTCGTTACGTCGCGGAAGCCGCCGTCCACGCGGTACTCCGCGGGTACTCCGGGTACGGCCTGGCCGATCTCGTCGACGATGCGCACGTCGTAGAACGTCGTCGAGGTTTCACGCCGCGGCGGAGGCAGCGGCGGCAGCTCCACCTCGCGTTCGAGCGGTAGCTCGGTGAATCGATCCACGAGCACTCGCTCGACCGAGATCTTTCCGGACTCGAACAGCTGGATCAGGATCCGAGCCAGCGTTTGACGTTCCGGCTCTGCGAGCGCCCGATCCGCGACCGCCGTAAACAAGGCGTCTATCGGATGGTCCAAAATCCCTTGTAGCGAAAGCGCGACGCGCAGCGCGTCGGGGTCTCCCCACTCGACGCCCGTCTGCAACGCAAAGGCCGCTTCCCGCCGCAACGCGGCTTGCTCGGGGTCGGGTACCGGGGCCCCGAACCGATGCGCGCGCAGCTGCAAAACCCCCGACACACCTCGGAGGATGAGCTCTACCTCACCAACCACCGGGGCAACGATAACCCAACGTCCGCGCGCGTTCCAGCCCGACAACGTGGGGCAGTGCTTTTAGGTCGCCCCTACCCACGGAGCGAACGTACCGCCACTCGATCAGCGCAGCGCGATGCCGTCGGGGGTGGCGTCGGGGGCGCGCAGGTGCTTGAGCTCGGCTGCGCGCAGCGAGAAGTTGTTCCGGGCGACGAGCTGGAGCGGCGGCAGGGTCAAGCCGGTGAGCACACCCAGGCGTCCGCAGACGATCGGGTTGCCCTCGAGCAAGACCTCGCGGCTGACGCGCACGCCGTTCAAGGCGCGCAGGCTGATCAGCTTGGGGTTGTTCTGGATCTGCAAGCTGTCCACGCGCGTGAGGCCTTCGAGGCCGTGGAGCGACAGGAACGCGCTGTCACGCACGACGAGCTGGTCGAGCTCGGTGAGCTGCGACAGGCCGCTCGGGCCCGAGAGGCGCGGGTTGCTCACGAAGCTCAGGCTCTTGGTAGCCTCGAGCGATTCGAGCGCCGAGAGGTCGTCGAGGCGCGGGTTGGCTTCGAGCGCGAGGCCGCGGGTGCTGCGAAGGCGCTCGAGCCCGCTCAAGGACTCGACGCTCGAGCCGCGGATCGTGAGCGCGCCATCGACGGCCTCGAGCGATGCGAGCGGCGACAGCGTCGTGACTCCGCTCACCGCGAGGTCGCCCTGAATGCGGCGGCAACCCGCGAGGCTGGCGAGCTCTCGATCGCTCCGCACCGAGCCGCCGGGGCAAACGGCGCGCGCCTGCGTTCCGGGCGCATCGACGCGCGGTGCATTGCTCGCGCAGCCGGCAACGAGGGCCAGCGCGACAACGCCGGAAGACAGAACCGAAGTGGTGGAGAGCGTCATGGCTGAGTTCCTTCCAGGGCAGATATTTCTGCTCGACCTGTAGGAGTTGTCTACATGGAATCCAGTCTGGGGCGCAACAAAGAACCACCGCCGCCCACCTGCGCGTTGAATGCAGCTGAGAGGCAGATTCCAGAACAAGATCGTGGCGATGCGCACGATATATGTCGTCAAGGCCGGTCAGCCGTTCTTTCCACTGGCCGTCAATAAATCAATTTTTAACGGAATCCAGGCTGCCTCCTGAGCCATAAAACGACTGCGGCGCGCGGTCGAGAAC
>JALYWZ010000646.1 GCA_030852505.1 Myxococcota bacterium
GGTGGCCAGAGCCCGACCGAGGGCGGCGCAGCGAACGGCGGCTCGGGCGGGAGCGTCGCGTTCGGCAAGCCCCAGGGCAAGATCCCGAATCAGGCCCAGCCTGAGTCGAGCACGAACCTGCCCAAGGATCAGTGGCAGAAGGGCATCGTCTCGCCGTCGCTGCAGAAGGGCCATCAGATCAATCAATCCTCGGTGGTCAACGGCTACCTGCTGGTGGGCGGCAACGAGGAGTTCTGGATTTACGACGTGTCGAACCCGGCCGCGCCGAAGCAGCTCTCCACGTTCGCGACACCGAATCGCACCGGAGGCGAAGCGGAGACGCACAGCATTGCGTACGCTCGCTACGGAGACAGCTTCTACGTCGTCACCATCGGCGGGCGCGGGATCGACACCTGGGACGTGACGGACCCGATGAAGCCGGCGCACCTGCAGCAGCTCAAGATCACCGGAGTCAACTACGGCGACTACACCGAGGCAGTCTGGGGGGTCGCGTGGCAGGGCCAGTACATCTACGTCGGCGCCACCAACAACGGCATCAAAGTGGTCGACGCGGCGGATCCGCGCGCGCTGCGCATCGTCGCGGAGGTGCCGACCTCCCAGTATGGCGGCGTCAGCGCGGGACCGGTGGACGCGATCGGCAATGTGTTGGTCGTGACGACTCCGAAAGAGAGCGGAGGGGTCGCCACGCTCGACATCAGCAACCCGACCCAGCCCAAGCGGCTCGCGTCCTTCACCACGGACAAGGCGTATATCGGCGCATTTTACCGGCGCTACGCGTTCCTGATCGGCGTCAAAGCCTGGGATGTGCTCTCGAACCCGAAGAGCATCGGTAGCGGGACCACGCCGATCGGAAGCCTCGGGACCGAAGGCTCCGAGTACATGACGTTCAGCGACGACCACATGTTCCTCGGTCACCTGCGCAGCGAGATCAGCGGCACGCCGGGGGCGTCGAAGATCAGCGTCGAGGACCCGCGCAAGATGAAAGTAGTCAACCGGATCTGGGGTAGGCGAGACCTCGGAAACCTGAATGACGATCAGTTCATCTTCCCGTTCGGCAACCTGCTCGTGATCGGCGATGACCAGACGCCCTATCCGGGTTGGTTCATCGCCGTGCACCAGGCGGAGCCGGACACGAAGCCGCCCGTCATCGACACGGTGATCCCGAACGACGCGTCGACCGGCAACGCGGTCACGTCGCGCATCGGCGTGTCCCTCTCCGACAACATCGAGCTCGCGACCGTCAATGCCGCGTCCTTCATCGTTCGACCGATGGGCGGCCAGCCGCTCACCGGCAAGTACGGCGTGCGCAACACCGTCATCAATTTCGATCCCGACGAGGAGCTGAAGCCCGGCACCACCTACGAGGTCGTGTTGCCCGCGGGCGGTATCGCCGATCTCGTGGGCAACACGCTGGCGGCCACCTGGCAGTCGACGTTCACGACGAATTGAGCCTCGTGCGCCGGCATTTTTCGATGGTCGGGTCCCGACTCGCGCTCGCGGCGCTGCTCCTCGCCTCCACGCTGATGAGCGCGCCGGCCATGGCACTGGGGCTCGACGTGACGGATCTGGGGCCTTCGGTGGTCGGTGAGCCGCACGTCTTCACCGCGGTCGTGAGCGACGCGATGGGTGAAGTGACGTTCGCCTGGAAGCTCGGTGAGAGCGAGCCACAACAGGCCGGACCCGCCGAGATGACGCACACGTTCACGGCGCCGGGGCACTACAGTATCACCGTCGACGCGACGGACTCGTCGGGTGAATCGAGCAGCTGGTCATTCCAGCACCTCGTCCATTACCCGCTCACCGAAAAGCGGCCGAACTCGTCGTCGCCGATCATTTACGACAGCGTTCGGAAGCGCGTCTATTCCGCCAATCAGGACAACGACACCATCACGTCGATCGACGCGGAGGCGCTCGTCAAGCTTGCGGAGCTTCCGGTTTACCGGCGGCCCGAGGCGCTCGCGCTCTCTCCGGAGGGCAAGCTCTGGGTGGTTCACCAGGACGACTACGCGGTTGCCGTCGTGGATCCGGAGCGCTTCGAGATCGAGCGCGGGTTCCGGCTGCCGTTCGCGTCGCAGCCCGTCGGGCTCGCGTTCAGCCCAACGGGGGACGCGGCGTACGTGAGCCTGATGGCGCTCGGCAAGGTTTTGCGGCTGGATCCGAGCAGCGGCGCCGTGACGGGCGAGTGCGAGGTCGGGCCGCGCCCGCGCGGGATCGCCGTCTCGCACGACGGTCGCGAGGTCTACGTGACACGCTTCATCTCCTCCGACACGGCGGGTGAGGTCGTGAAGCTCGACGCTGCAGCGATGCAGGTGGCCGCCCGCATCGCGCTCCCGCTCGACACGCAGACGATGGACGGCCCGCAGGGTGCGCGAGGGCTTCCCAACTACCTGTTCTCCGTCGCGCTCACGCCCGACGGACGCCAGGCGTGGGTGCCGGGGAAGAAGGACAACGTGCTGCGCGGGCAGTTCCGCGACGGCCAGAAGTTGACGCACGACACCACCGTCCGGCCGCTGGTTTCGATTCTCGACGTACAGGTCGCCCAGGAGCTCACCAGCAGCCGCGTCGACCTCGACGACCGCAGCCTCCCGGTTCACGTCGAGTTTTCTCCCTACGGGAACCTCGCGATCGTCACGCTCGCGGGCTCGAATCGCATCGAGCTCCGCGACGTGAACCGACCGACTCAGGTCTTCTCCGCCATCGCCGACGCGGGGAGCTTTCCGCGTGCGTCCGTGCTGACACCGAGCTCGCGCCTGTTCGTTCAGGGCTCGCTGAGCCGCGACATCCTCGTCTACAACCTGTCCGCCGCACTCGACTATTACGACAAGGCGTCGCCCAGCCTGCTCGAAACGATCCCCGCGGTCGCAAGCGAGAAGCTTCCGGTAGAAGTGCTGGCTGGAAAGAAAATCTTCAATAATTCAGAAGATTTGCGAATGACAGCCGAGGGTTACATGAGCTGCGGCGTGTGCCATTTCGAGGGCACGGACGACGGCCGGGTCTGGGATTTCGGGGACCGCGGTGAGGGCCTACGCAACACGATGGCGGTGCTCGGGCGCCGCGGAACGATCCACGGGCGGCTCGACTGGAGCGGCAACCTGGACGAGGTGCAGGACTTCGAGCATCAGATCCGCACCCTGTTCCTCGGCCGCGGCTTTTTACCGGAGGACGTGTTCGCCGCGGGCACGCGTTCGCAACCGTTCGGCGATCCGAAGGCGGGGCTCAGCACCGAGCTCGACGCGCTGGCCGCGTACGTGGCGTCACTCGATCACGTCAATCCGAGCCCGTACAAGAACCCCGACGGCACGCTGACTGCTGCCGGTGTCGCGGGGCGCGTGGCCTTCGAGAAGTTGGGCTGCGACTTCTGCCACGGCGGCGCTGAGCTGACCGACAGCGCGCGCGGTGTGCTGCACGATGTCGGGACGCTCGGCGCAGCGTCTGGCTCGCGGGCGAATGCGCCTTTGTACGGCCTCGATACGCCGACCCTGCTCGGGATCTGGGAGACGGCGCCGTACCTCCACGACGGCTCTGCGGCCACGCTGCACGACGTCCTCGTCGCGAAGAATCCGGACGGCCTTCACGGTTACGTGGCCGGGCTGTCCGCGCAGGAGCTCGACGATCTCGTCTCCTACTTGCTGCAGATCGACGGCGATCGGCCGCTGCGGCGCTTGCCGTTCGAGCCGCCCTTGCCGGCCGGCGGTGGACAGGGCGGGAGCGTCGCCGGCGCTGCGGGAGCCCCGATTGGCGCGAGCGGAGGCAGCGCGAACGGCGGCAGCGCCAGCGGAGGCAGCGCGAAC
>JALYWZ010000118.1 GCA_030852505.1 Myxococcota bacterium
GCTCTACCGCGCTGCGCGCGTCCGGGCGCTCGGTCGGGGTGCGGCGGTGCTGGTGCGCTTCGAGAACTCGCGGTTCACCGTCTACGAGAACATCGTCGGCGCCACGGCGGCCACGACCGAGACGGGCAACGCCTCCTGCGCCCAGATGCCGTCTGCCAGCTGCCTGCGCACCAACTGGGCGAACACGGGCGCCGACACGCGGCGTGAAGTGGGCGGGTTCCGCTATGCCGACCGCGGCGAGTACCGGGACGCGAACGTGGTGGTCAGCGTGCTCGACAGCGCGGGCAGCGCCACGGCCACGCTCGACGTCTGCTTCAGCCCGATCGGGCAAGCCTACACGCGCACCAACCTGACCGGCACGCTCACGCCGCTGAACGGCGTGGTCGGCGCGACGGTCACGCGCACCGGGCTCTCGGGCATCCTCCACCGCGTCACCGTGATCCCGAACGGCATCGCCGCGGTCACGTCGGGATCATGAGTCGCATGGGCTTCCGCAAACGCCTCCGCGCTTCCAGAGCCCGCGGCTACACCTTCGTCGAGCTCTTGATGTCGCTCGCTGTGCTGAGCATCGGCGTGACCGGCGTCGTGGCCATGCAGAAGACCACGCTCGTCTCCAATCAGCACGCCAAGAACCTGGCCATCGCCACGCAGATCGCCCAGGCCTGGACCGACGCGCTCCACGCCGACGGCATCGAATGGAACCACCCCTCGGCGCGCCGCACGGCGAGCGATCTGGCCACGGACACGGTGTGGCTGTCGACGCTGGGCGGCACGGTCGGCACCATGACCAACTGGTTCCGCCCCAACTGGGACGCGACGCGGCAATTCGGGCCCGGCTTCGACATCCAGGGCAAGCCGGTGGACACGAGCGTGGCGGCGCGGGTCCAGCAGGTCCGGTTCTGCACGCACATCCGGCTCTCGTGGCTGCACCGCGACACCGGTGAGACCGTGGGCAATCAGCGCACGACCTCCGGCAACGGTTTGATCCGCACCGAGGTGCGCGTGTTCTGGGTGCGCGACGGACAGACCGGTCACGTCGGCGGCGACGTCTGCGGCGGCAACACGACCACCGCCGTGATCGGCGCCGACACCACGCGCTATCACTTCGTCTATCAGGTCTCGGCCGTTCGCCAGAACACGGCGGTGCAGTGATGCGCGGGCAAAAGCGCGGCTTCACCCTCGTCGAGCTGATGGTCGCCTTGAGCGGTGGCCTGTTCGTGACCGTCGTGGTCTTCGCGCTGGCCCGCGATGCCAGCCGGTTTTACACGCGCGAGCGGCGCGTCGCCCAGGCCACGCTGGCAGCGATCACCGGCTTCGAGCGGCTGCGCAACGACATCGCGCGCGCCGGGTTCCTCGCCACCGGTAACATCGCGGCGGATCCGTTCGTGTGCAGCCGCCCCGGAGCCGGTGCCCCGCCCTTGATGCAGCGGCTGGCCAGCATCCGCATCAGCAACGCCGGCTCACCCGCCAACGCCACGCTCGCGGCGAACTCGATGAGCCCCGACTCGGTGATCCTGGCCGGCTCCTACTCGTCGTCCGACGAGTTCCCGGTGCGCAACGTGATCTTGAACGCGAACGCGACCTACAGCGTGTTCCTGCAGCCGAGCTCCGGCGCGATGGCCCGGCTCGGCTACGTCGGCCTCGCGACCCCCGCCTTGCGCACCGCCAAGCTCGGCGAGGTGTTCGTCACGAACCGCGCGCTCCGGATCGTCGATCACGAAGGCCGCCAGCACTACGGCATCATCTCTGGCGTGAGCGTCGGCGCGGGCGGTGACCAACCCCAGGTCACGTTGTCGAATACGCTGCCGCTGATTTTCCGCTCCACGAACTCGCGGCTGTGCGGGCTCACGGCCGAGCCGGGCGCGACCGCCAACGTCGTGAACTTCATCCGCTACGACATCCGTTCGCTGTCGGACGTGACCGCGTACAGCAGCCTGTACAGCGCGCGCGCGGGCGTGCTCGGGGAGGCCACGCGCACCGAGCTCGTGCGCGCCGAGCTCGACCCGACGAACGCCGACGGGACCGCCTTGCTCAGCATCGGCGGCGCTCCGGCCGTTCAGGAGCTCGTGGCCGAATACGCCGTGGATTTCGACCTCGAGCCCGCCGCCGTGATCGGCGCGAGCCTGGCGCCCGATCCGGACGTGATCCAGGTGCCGCCCACGGCCGCCGCGAACTTCGCGAGCGTCACGGGCAACACCGGCAACGCGCAGCGCATCCGCTCGGTGCGGGTCCGGCTCGGCGTGCGCTCGCGCGAGGCCGACCGCGGCGCCGACACCGTGTCCCAAGCCGACGTCGCCCCCGGCCGCTACCGGATGCTGCTCGGCACCGAAGGCGGGCAGTCGCGTTACGCGCGGATCCGCACGCTGCAAGCCGACATCATGATCAACAACAACGCGGGGATCACATGGTGATGCGAGTCCGCCGGCGCCGGCAACAGCGCGGCGCAGCCGTGTTCGTGGTGGTGCTGGCGATCACGTTGCTCACGGCGATCGGCGTGTTCGCCGTGCACACGGCGCTGATGGTCGATCAGGCGTCGGGTTACGTGCGCCTGGCCCGGCAGACCCAATACCTCGCCGAGTACGGCACGCTCACCACGGCGACGGAGCTCGGCACGCTGGCGGGTAGGACCTACAGCGACCTCATCTACCAGGGAAATTCCCGCTGCCGCGCCAACGGCGCGCTCGCCGCCGGCACCCCCTGTTACAAGTTCGACCGGGCTTTCCTCAATCGGCGAACGACGGCCTTCGGCAATCAAACCATCCTGTCCGAGGCCTCGCCCGGCACCGGGGTTCCGGGCAGCCTGGGGCTCAACGCGAACCTCGTCGGCGATTTCACGGTCGAGCTCACCGATCCGGGCCCCGTGGGGCAGCCGGTAGCGGGGGCGCAGGCGGGCGCTGGCACGTTCATCAAGGTAACCTCCACGTCGACCGCGCAGATCCGCAGCAGCGCCGCCGCCTGCACGAACGCCGTCACCACCACGCTCGGTCAGCAGTCGCTGCGCGCGCACCTGATGATCGGACCGATCCTCCGCTAAGGCCATGACACTCCGCCATCGATACCGCCGCATTCTTCCAGGAGCCGCAGGCCTCGGCTTCGCGCTGCTCTGCACGGGGACGCTCCGGGCGCAGGTGGACGTCAACCCGCCGCTGCCGAACGTGCTGCTGCTCGTCGATACCTCCGGGTCGATGGAGTACAGGACGGGCACCCAGACCTTCCCGACCTGCAACCCGGGCTCGCCCGCACTGACCAACGAGCGCAGCCGCTGGATCGACGTGATCGAGACGCTGACCGGGACGATCCCGAGCTACAGCTGCCAGAAGGTCGATCGCACGTCCTCGGCCTTCGCGACGAGCCCGTACGGAACGACGGGGCCGCTCGGGCGCACGCCCTACGACTACCTGTACGAGAACCCGTACCACCGGCCCGTGAGCACGGCCTGCGCTCCGTATCCCGGCGCGGTCGACGGCACGAACGCCTACAACTTTCCGGCCGGCGCGCTGCAGTTCCGTCCCTACAACTCGCTCGTCGGAACCTGCACGTTCCCGTCCGCGAGCGACGGCATCATGGATGCCTATCAGCAGTCGATCCGCTTCGGCTTGATGACGTTCGACACGCTGCCGAACGCGGGCACGGGCGTGAACGCGGGCAACACTCCGAACCACGTGACCGGCATCGACGGCACGTGGAGCTACATCCCGAGCAGCACGACCACACCGCTCTCCGCGCACACGGGCATGCCCGCCGGCTGCATCGCCCCGATCCCGTTCGAAGTGGGCGCGCGCAACGGCGCCGCGCCGGTCTGGGAAGGCCGCATGGTGCCGTTCGGCGATCCCTCGCCCGGCAGCACCGATTACCAGACCAAGAAGGCCCAGATCGAGCAGGTGCTGCTATCGACGCGCCCGTACGGTGCGACGCCGATCGCCGGCATGCTGGAAGACGCCTACGACTTCCTGCTCCGCGACGATCAGGCCGATCCGACGGCGCCGACGCGAAAGTGGGGGCCGGCCACCGATCCCTACGTGCTGGGCGGCTGCCGGCGGCAGTTCGTGATCCTGCTGAGCGACGGGCAACCGAACATGGAGCTCCGCGGCAGCCTCGGCGATCCGACGGGCTCGTGCTCCGACGCGATCGCAGGGAGCTGCCCGTTCCGCAAGCCCGAGGACATCGCCTACGCGCTGACCCAGGGCCCGCGCCCGATCTACACCTACGTGATCGGCTTCGCGCTCTCGAGCTTCACGATCGGCGCCACCACGCGCAGCTGTACCTCGCTCACCGACGCAGAGATCAACGGTGCGGGGGGGCTGTGCCAGAACGCCGCTTACTTTTCGAACTCGGCGCTGCAGGCTTGCTGTGCGCTGAATCGGATCGCCGTCAAGGGCGCCGATCCGGGCATCGTGGACGGGCCCAAGCGCGCGCTGTTCGCCAGCAACAAGCAAGAGCTGACCTCGGCGCTCAGCGACGTGCTCAGCAAGATCACCCCGGTCACGAGCCGCACCCAACCGGTGATGTCCGGCGCGGCCGGCGGCGCCCAGAGCTTCCGCTTTTACTCATCGGTGAAGCCCGTGTCGTTCCAGCCCTGGGCGGGCGTGCTCGAACGCCAGCGCTACACGTGCGAAGAGAGCACGTTGCCAGACGGCAGCAAGCGCCACTACGCGCAAGCCCAGCCCGTGAACGTGCTGGAAGGCGATGATTTCGCGCGCAACGTGAACTCGGGCGTCGGACGCGCGCGCGCCTTCTTCAGCGTCGAAGCTGGCGTCGGCGCCGAGGCCGTCTACTCGGATCGCACGATCCGCCCCTACATCCCCACCGCCTCCGGCGATCCCGACGGCGTCGGCGTGTACAAGGGCGAGCAATACGGCGGCGCGGACTCTGCCTTCGTCAGCGCCACCAGCGTCGAAGCCCTGCAGATCCAGGGCAAATGCACGGATCTGGCCGACAACACGCTGTGCCGCGACCGGCACATGAAGTGGCTCGTGGGCATCGCCAACGGCACGCCCTACTCGCGCTGCACGAGCAAGGGCTCGGACAATTGCTACCTGTTCGGCGACATCCTGCACTCCACGCCGCGCGTCGTCCCTCCGCCCTCGGAGTACCTGCGTGACGAGAGCTACGCCGCCTTCCGCGCGGCCAAGATCAACCGGCCGGTCACACTCTACACCTCGACCAACGACGGCTTCTTGCACGCGTTCAAGGTCACGGGCACGCCCGTCGACATGGCCGGCAGCGACAACGCGGCCAAGGTCGCGATGAAGACCAACAACGAGCTCTGGGCGTTCATCCCGCCCGCTGTGCTGCCGTCGCTCCACACGCAATACCCGTACACGCACCAGGTCTTGCTCGACGGCGTCCCGGTGGTTCAGGACGTGGTCGCGACCATCACCGGCACCGGCGGCAGCGCGGTGATCGATCTCGAGCGCACCAACACCCAGGCCCAGACCGGCACCGGGGATTGGCGCACGATCCTGGTGCAGGGCTTCGGCTACGGGCGCGGCGGCTACTTCGCGATCGACGTGACCGACCCCGATCAGCTTGCGAGCTACACGTCGACCACCAACAAGGGGCCGCGCTTCCTGTGGCAGCTCACCACCGATGAGTCCGGCACCGTCAAGCTGTTCGGCAAGAGCGGCGGCACGCCACTGATCACGACGCTCTACTTCGACGACGGCGCCGGTGCGCGCCAGATCCCGGTCGCGGTGCTTCCCGGCGGGCGCGGCGACGTCACGAATCCCGCCTCGCAGTGCCCGGTCAGCGCGCGCACCTGGACCGGTATCGATGCCGCGTTCCCCGCGCGCGGCAGGGTGCGCTGCTACACCGGCTCGGACAACGTCGCGGCGCGCTCGCTGACGATCGTCCGCCTCGACAACGGCAAGATCATCCGCACCTTCCGCCAGGCGAGCAGCGAGATCGTCCTGCCGCTCGGCACCGCGCAGACCAAGCTGCGCGCGCGCACCACCGACACCAACCTGGATTCGCCGATCACCGGCCAGCCCGTGGCATTCCCGGCCGGGGCGGGCGCGATCGCCGACCGCGTGTTCGTCGGCGACCAGGACGGGCGGCTGTGGAAGGTGAGCCTCGCGTCCACGAACCCCGCCAACTGGACGATGAACCTGTTCTTCGACACCTACCCGGCGAGCTACGGCAGCGATCCGGCGTTCCCGAATGGCTACGACGCCGGGCAGCCCGTCCAGCTCGCGCCTGTCCTGTCCGTGAATCACGCGGGCGACGTGACGGTGAACGTGGCGACCGGCGATCAGGACACGATCGGCGCGTCCACCACGATGAAGAACTTCATCTGGTCGCTCACGGAAAAGACCAACTCCGACCGCACCACCGTGACCAGCCAGGTCAACTGGTTCAAGGCGCTCACCGGCGGCGAGCGCGTCGTGGGCCCGATGGCGCTCTTCAACAGCGCGCTCTACTTCGCGAGCTACGCGCCGCCCGGCGCCTCGGACTCGGTGTGCAGCAACGGTTCGAGCAAGGTCTGGGGCATGCACTACGTCGCGCCGACGACGGGCGTCGGCGGTTCGCCGGTGCTCAACAACGGCGGCCTCGCGCAGCTGCCGAGCCTGTCGGGCAAGGTCCAGTCGCAGACGGCGGCCATCGCTACCGGAGACTCCGGCGCGACCATCTACGGCGTCACGATCGCGCAGGAGCCGACCTGCATCGGCACGTCCAACACCAGCGGCGGGGACTACATGGGGTACGGCAGCCACACCAACATCACCGACATGGAACCCGGGAAATTCCAGCTCGTGATGCACACCGGCAGCGGCGGCACCCAGATCCCGGGCGGCACGGCGCGCGTGACGGCGCTCGATCTCGACGCGCCCGTCAACGCGACCCGCATCGAGTCCTGGGCCGCGCTCGTCGAGTGAGCCATGACTTCGCTCGGCATCCGCGCTCGCTGCTGGTCGTGGCTCGTGCTCGCCTGCTCGGCCGCTGCGTGCAAAAAGCCCCCGCCGCCGGAAGCCGACGTCGCGCCGAGCGCGAGCGTGGCCCCGCCTCCGAGCGACCGGCTGGCTCCGGGTGAGCTCAGCGCGGGCGACGGCAACGTGTTCGGCTTGCCGGTGCCGCGGGAAATGCAAGTCGCGCTGCGTGCGCCGGACTCCGCGCTCGTGGTCGGCGAGGTCGAGCCCGAGGCCGTCCGGAACTACGTCAAAGATCGGGTCGTCGTCGGCTTCGTCGAGGTCCGTCCCGACCGCACGGTGTTCCCGAGCGCGCGCATGAAGGACGGCCCGCCCGATCGCGTCTTCGACATCGAGATCAGCCGCGATCAGAAGCTCACCAAGTTGCACATCCGGGACGCCACGCCCGTGGTCCCGCCCCCCGGCCTGAGCGACGCCGAGCGCTGGCGCCGGGCCGGCTTCACGCCCGACGGCAAGCCGCTGAACCTGAAGCAGCTCGAGTAGGGCCGAGCCGGCCGACCTCTTGTCTCAGCGACGCGCCCGGGCTACGGGCTCGACGTGGACACGTTGAAGACCCCGCTCCACGCGGACCACCTGCGGCTCGGGGCAAAAATGGTGCCCTTCGCCGGCTACGAGATGCCCATTCAGTACTCGGGCATCAGCGCCGAGCACCAGGCGGTGCGCACGGCGGCCGGCTTGTTCGACGTCTCGCACATGGGCGAGCTCGAGGTGAAGGGGCCCGGCGCCGTGGCCTGGGTCGACCTGCTCATCACCAACGATCTCGGCCGGCTCGCGGACAACAAGGCTCTCTACACCTGCGCCTGCAACGAGCGCGGGACGATCCTCGACGACCTGATCGTGTACCGGAAGAGCGCGGACGACGTGCTCGTGGTCTGCAACGCCTCGAACCGCGAGAAGATCGCGGCGCACTTCCTCGGTCGGCAGAAGCCGGGCGTGTCGGTGCGCGACGCGAGCGACGACTATGCCCTGCTCGCCCTTCAGGGGCCGCGCGCCTTCGACGTCTGGGAAGCGGCCGGTGGCGACCGAGCGCTGCGCACCTCGCTGCGCTCCTTCCAGTTCGCCCGCACGAACCTGGCCGGCACCGAGCTCACGATCGCCCGCACCGGCTACACCGGCGAAGACGGCGTGGAGCTGTTCCTCGCGCCCGACCGCGCGAGCGCCGTGTGGAACCGCTTGATCGAAGCGGGCAAGGCCCACGGCCTCTTGCCAATCGGCCTCGGCGCGCGCGACACGCTGCGCCTCGAAGCCAAGCTCGCGCTCTACGGCAACGACATCGACGAGACGACCAACCCGCTCGAGGCGGGGCTCGCCTGGGTCGTCAAGTTCGAGAAGTCCGATTTTCTCGGCAAGGCCGCGCTGCACGAGGTCCGCGCGAGCGGCCTTTCGCGCAAGCTGATCGGCTTCGAGATGACCGGCCGCGGTGTCGCGCGCCATGGCTATCCGTTGCTCGACTCGAGCGGCGCGGCGGTCGGCGTCTGCACCTCCGGCGGGCCCTCGCCGACGCTCGGCAAGGCGATCGGCCTCGGCTTCCTCCCCTGTGCGCTCGCCGAGGTCGGCACCCCCATCGACGTCGATTGCCGCGGCAAGGCCGTGCCGGCGCGCGTCGTTCCCACGCCCTTCTACCGCCGGCCGCGCTGAGTCGCCGGCCGAAAAGAAAGCTCTGAAAGGACAGCGATGACCACAGCCAAGGAAGTGAAGACCGATCGCAAGTACACCAAGGAGCACGAGTGGGCACTCGCGCAGGGTGACGAGCTCGTGATCGGCATCAGCGCGTTCGCCGTCGATCAGCTCGGCGACATCACGCTGGTCAACCTGGACGTGAAGCCGGGAGCCACGATCGAAGCGCACCAGACCTTCGGCACGATCGAGAGCGTGAAGACCCTGAGCGATCTGTTCGCTCCGATCAGCGGCACCGTCACCCGCATCAACACCGCGCTCGAGAACACGCCCGAGCTCGTCAACGAAGATTGCTGGGACAAGGGCTGGATGATCGCGATCAAGCCGAGCCGCCTGAGCGACGAGTCCGGGGAGCTGCTCGACGCGCCGGCGTACGAGGCCCACGTCCAAGCCTCGAGTCACTGATGCGCTACCTGCCCCACACCGAGGCCGAAATCGGGGAGATGCTCCAGGTCGTCGGGCTGTCCTCGCTCGACGACCTGTTCCGGACGGTGCCGCCCGCTGCGCGTTTCAGCGGCGCGCTCGCAGTCGAGCCGGCGCTCGACGAAGCCGCGCTGATGACGCACCTGCGCGAGCTTTCGGACAAGAACCCGGGCGCTCGCTACCTGAGCTTCCTCGGCGCCGGCATGTACGCGCATCACGTGCCCCCCGCCGTCGATCAGCTGTTACTCCGCAGCGAGTTCTACACGGCCTACACGCCGTATCAGCCCGAGGTGTCGCAGGGCACGCTGCAGGCGATCTGGGAGTTCCAGACGATCGTCAGCGAGCTTTACGGGCTGCCGCTCGCGAACGCCAGCATCTACGACGGCGCGAGCTCTGCTGCCGAAGGCGCGCTGATGGCTTGCCGCCTCACCAAGCGTTCGCGCGTGGTGGTGAGCCAGTGCGTGCACCCGGATTATCGCGCCACCGTCCGCACCTATCTGAGCGGCCGCGACGACGCCACCGTGGTCGAGGTTCCGGTCGGCGC
>JALYWZ010000119.1 GCA_030852505.1 Myxococcota bacterium
TGGCCGTCATGCCGTTCCTGATCACACTGGTGGTCGGCACGGTGTTCCTGCTGATCGGCGGGATCCGCCGGCGGCCGCGCGCGGTGGCGATGCTCGCGTATCCGATGGCGGCGGTCACCGCCGCGATCCCGATCGTGTCTTCGTTACTACTGACGCGGCTGCTGTTTGCGCTGGATTTCCGGCCGTCGGCCTGGGTCGTCGCCGGTGGCACGTTCGTCCTGACCGTGTTCGCGGCTGCCTATCTGTTCGGCGGCTACCTCGCGCTCCTCACACGCTTCGGCCTCGAGCACACGCAGGCCTTCACCGCGCTCGACCACCCGGGGTTCAAGCACTTCGTGCGCTTCCGCGTCCGGGCCGACGGCAGTGGCGTCGACGGCTACTGTATCGGCTTGGTCGATCCGCTGGGAGCGGGCGCGACGCCGGTGCTGGTCGACCGCTTCGAGTGGCGCATTCCGGAAGCCTGAGCAGGCACGTGGCTCGGCTTGCCGAGCGGGCGCACGCGCCCGGCCTCGAACACCGCGCTCGGTACCGGGCTCGCGCCGTGGCTCCGGGCATCGGCAGCTTGCGGCATCAGCGAACGAGCCCCGATCCCCACCAGCGCCCCCGAGGCGAGCAGCGCCGAGCTCCACAGCGCCTGGCGTAGCCGTCGCTTGAGCACGCTCGGCTTGGCGCGCTCCGGGATGTCGAGGGACAGGGTGTCGAAGCTCGGGTCGGCCTCGGCGTGGATCACGATCTCGCTGCCCATGCGCTCGATCGACAGCGCGCGCAGCGAGCCCTGACTGATCGCGGCGAGCATCGGGCTCGAACCTTCGTTGCGCTCGCGCTCGAGCCGCTCTTCGGCCGCGCGCAGCTGCTGCCGGCGCTCGGTGCTCCGCGAGCCACACAGCTCGTGCACGTAGTCACCCACGTGTTTCTGGAACGCGGGCTTCGCACACGCGGGCAACGCGGCCTCGAGCGCGAGTGCCATCTCCTCTGCGGTCGTGAAGCGGCGCTCGGCGCGCTTTTCGAGCGCCTTCAGCAACACCCGCTCGAGCTCGACCGGATACTTTTCGCGCATCTGGCTCGGCGGTAGCGCCGGCGCTTCGCCGCAGATGTTTCGGACGGTCTCGGCGGCGCTGTCGCCCTTGAACGGGTGCCGCCCGGTCGTGAGCATGTACAAGAGCACGCCGGTCGCGAACACGTCGGAGCGCCGGTCCAGCGCTGCACCGGCGACCTGCTCGGGCGAGACGTAGGCGAACTTGCCCTTGATTTCGCCGGCTTCCGTCAAGGAATCGTCCTGCAGCGCCGTCTTGGCGATGCCGAAGTCCACGAGCTTGACGGCGCCGGTGGCCGTCACCATCACGTTCTGCGGCGAGATGTCGCGGTGCACCACGTTCATCGGCTGACCGTCGTCGTCCAAAAGCTCGTGCGCGGCGTGCAGACCCCGCAACACCTGGGTCACGAGATAGACCGAGATCGGGAGCGGGAGCCCGCCGCGCTCGCGGGCCGCGGCCGTGATCACCTGCAGCGGCTCACCGTCGACCCACTCCATGGTCATGTACAGGACGCCGTCGTGTTCGCCGGCCTCGAACGTCTTCACCACATTCGGGTGCAGCACCCGGGTCGCGACGATGCTCTCCTGCACGAACATCTGCTCGAGCCGTCGGTCGTCGATCTGCCCTTTGATGATGGTCTTGATCGCGACGACGTTGCGGAAGCCGCGCGAGCCCACCGGGCGCGCCGACCAGATCTGGGCCATCCCGCCCTTGGCCACGGGCGCGAGCAGCTCGTACTTGCCGAGCACTGCGCCGGCTTTTGGCTCGAGGAACCGCACGCTGTCTGCAACGGCAGCTACACCTCGCGGTTTAATCGTAAAAACGCCGCAATTTGCCGAGCTCGGTGAGGCCCTGTGTTCCCCTCGCTCACGCCGCCGCACGTTTTCGCGGCTGAAACGTCCCGACTCGGGAACGCTCGCGCGTCCGTCAGCCGAGCGTGTCCCGGATCGAGCCGATGTCGATCAACGGGGGACGGCTGGGACGGGCGAAATAGAACCCTTGTAAGAGATCGCACCCGAGGTGGATCAGGGCATCGCGCTCCGCCTGGGTCTCGACGCCCTCGGCGACCGTGAGCAGACCCATGTCCTTGCAAAGGCTAGTCATCGAGGCCACGAGCTTCTGCTTCACGGAGCTCCGGTCCACGTCGCGGACCAGCGTCATGTCGAGCTTCACGATGTCGGGCTCGAGCAGCGCGAAGCTCGACAGCCCCGCGTAGCCGGCGCCGAGATCGTCCACGGCGATTCGAAAGCCGAGCTCGCGCAAATGGCCGATCCGCGCACGCACGTTGTCCATGCTCTCGAGCGAGGCCCGCTCGGTGATCTCGAGCACCACGCGATGCGCGACCTTTGCCAGCGCCGAATCCTTCGCAGCCACGTCCGGGTCGATCAGATCCTGAGGGTGGAGGTTTACGAACAACAGGCTGGGATCGCCGGCCATCGAGTCCGTCAAGGGCGACGCCGCGCGCTCGCGCGTGATGCGCCCGAGGCGACCCAGCTGACCGAGCCGCTCCGCCGCGTAAATCACCGCGCCCGGCCCGGGCAGCGCCGGCTCGTCGCAGCGCATGAGCGCCTCGTAGCCGAACACGCTCTTGTCCGAGACCCGCAGGATCGGCTGGAACGCCATCCACAAAGACGCAAGCGCGCGCTCGAAGCAGGCTTCGAGCCCGGCGCGGTCGGAGGCGCCACCGGCAGTGCCGAGCAGCTCGAGAGCCTCGCGCTTGGCGCGCGCGAGGCGGTAGACGTGCACGGCCTGGTCGACCGTCTGCCGGAGGATCTCCGGATCCACGGGCTTGACGATGTATTTGAACGCACCGTACTCGACCGCTTCCGCCGCGCTCTCGACCGCGGGCAGCCCCGTCACCAGCACGACCGGTAAGTCGGGCTCGTGCTCGCGAATGGCGCGTAGCAACTCGACGCCGGTCATGCGTGGCATCGAGATGTCACTCACCACGACCTGCACGCCCCCCTCGCGCACGCGCGCCACGGCATCGGCCGCCGATCCGCGAGTTTCGACTCGATACTTTCGTTCGCCCAGATAGCGCGCGAGCGAGCGCACGAAAACGGGCTCGTCGTCCACGAGCAGCACCGTGCTCGGCTCGGCAGATGTTGGGGGAAACTCGCTCGTCATCGCTTCCCGACGAGGGGCAGACTCACGGGCAGGGTAGCCGACTCGCTCTCTGGGACAAGCAAACTGCGAGCCTGGCTCGAATGGGACCGATTCATCCGTTGCAGTCGCATGTGGGATAACCGCGCCAGATGTCGGAGTCCCGAGATCTTGCGATCACCGGGGCGAGCTCGACCCGCAGAACGGCGTCCGCCGACTACTCGATGATTTCGCTCTGGCAGCCGAGCTCGATCGCCACCGATACGTCTTGCGCGGAGGAGACCGCGGCGCAGCTCGCCTCGCACAGGATGATTCGCTTCGGCTCTGCCGTGCCGGGGTCCACGTCGTAAAACCAGCCGCCCCGCGCCGCATCGCAAGCAGCGACGCTCTGGGCCCGAGGGATGCGAGTCGCCACGCCATCCGCCGTGAGCTCGACGTTGACCTTGTCGTAGTCCACGTCGCGCCCGCTGCCGTCCGCCTCGGGCACCTGGAACTCGCAGCTCAGCGAGCTGCCTCGGATCTGGTTGAGCGCCGACAAGAACTCCATCGCGACGTTGCCGCTGCTGTCGATGATGAAGGATTGCTCGGTGCCGCCGGCTCGGGCGACCGTATCCATGTTGGTGCGCGCGCCGGCCGCGATGTCGGTGGCGCTGAAAACGCCGATCACGAAGCTGCGGATCCCGTCCGTGACGCCAGCACGCGCCGCCGCGGCGACCTCTTCGATCAGGTCGTCGTTGTTGATCGCCGTGTCGGCGAAGCACTCGGTCGGGAAGCCATCGGTGGCGAGCAGCGTGACGACGCTGTGCCCCGGATGGCTTGCCGCCCAGCTGCGCGCCTGATCGAGGGCGCCGCGGAGCGCCGGGGCCGTCGGCGTGCTTCCGACCGGCATACGCAGCTGCAAGGACGCAGACAGCGTCGGCTCGTTACCCGGAAGCGCGGCGATCGGTACCGCCGGGGCGGCGTACCTCGCGGCGTCGCACGAGACGTAGCGCGAGCAGATGCCGGATGCGGCGCAGGTGCCCGCTTCACAGGTGAGCTCGACAAGCTCGGTGTAACAGAAATTATCGGGCGGTTGCAGGGCCGAGCACTCGCCCAGCGTGCCGCACAGCGGAGGGCTGTCCGTACCGACGTCGCAGTCGTCGTCGCTCGCGCACTCATAGGCGATCTCGAGATCGAGCAGCACGTTCAGGCAGATTCTGCGAATGCACGGCGCGCCTTCACCGCAGTCCGCGTCGCTGGTGCAGCGATCGGCGATCTCGAGCGGGATCGGGAAATAGCCGAGCCCGACGCTCAAGCCCGCCGACCCCGGGTCTCCGAAAAACGACCCCAGCGCCATCGACACGTCCTGCCACTTGGTCGAGCCGAGAGCGGTCGATTCCAACATCGATCCCGAAGAGTCGAGCATCACGAAGATGTCGAGGGGCACGAGCTCGGCCTTGGTGATCTCACCCGCGCACGTCGCGCCTTTACCCGCCGAGCCGGTCGCTCCGCTGATGCCGACGACCACGCCGCTGCCGCCGAGGCTCGGCTGCGCGCCGCCCTGCGAAGAGCTCGAAGCGCCGCCCGCTGCGCTCCCGCCATTCACCGCGGAGCCACCGCCGCCGTCTTTCGGCGTGACCGCGCTTCCGCTTTCCTCGCTCGAACAGGCCCAGACGAAGAGCAGGCCGAAAAGGGTCAGCGCAACACAGCCACGCCCGAACGCATGCATGCCCGGGAGTGAACCATCAAATCCAATCGCCGCGAAGTGCGCCGGTGGAACTCCGCGGATTCACGGTCCTTCCTCGAGACAGAGAACGGACGCGGAGCTCAGATCGAATAGCGGAGGGCGGGCAAGGCTCCACGTTCCTGACCGACCCGGTTGATCATGTCCGCGATGGTCGTGTTCTCGAGCACCTTCACGGAGGCCTCGTGCGCTTCGCGCAGCACCAGGCGCACGCTGCAGGTCGCTTCGTTCGCGCACTCGCTGCAGCGCTGGTATGCCGTTCGGCTCAGGCAAGGTACCGGCGCGATCGGACCGTCCAGCACTCGAAGCACGGAAGCCACCGTTACCTCCTCCGGCGCGCGCGCCATCAGGTAGCCACCGCCGCGCCCCTTGCGGCTGGTGAGGATGCCGTGTTGCTTCAGCTCCGACAGGATCAGCTCCAGGAACTTCTTGGGGATCCCCTCCTGCTCGGCGATGTCCGCGATCAGCAGCGGCTGCCCCTTGGGCGCCACGGCCAGGCGGCTCAGCGCCTTGAGCGCGTACTTGGTCTTCATCGTGATCATCGAGGGATCCCTGCGCGCCGGGAGCGGGCGGCACGCCTTGGCAGTGTTATCGGCGAGCCTTTGGCGGTCAAACTCGCCCCGCACGCGGCTTCGAATTGCTTTCGCCCCCGCGCTCTGCAAGCCTCCGCCCGATGTTGCTCGACGAGATCAAGGCGCGGATGTTCCGGGCGATGAAGGAAAAGCGCGAGGTCGAAAAGGAAATCCTGCGCGTGGCGATCGGCGAGATCACGACCGACGCGGCCCGCCCCGGGCGCAAGGGCGACGACGCCGAAGCCACGGCCATCGTTCGCCGCCTCCAGAAGTCCGTGGAGGAAACGCTCACCACCGTGCAAGACGAGACCCAGCGCGCGACCCTGGAGCAGGAGCTCGCGGTTCTCGCGAGTCTGTTGCCGAAAGCGCTCGGGCTAGACGAGCTCGTCGCCGCACTCGCCCCGACCGCTGAGGCGATCCGCGCCGCGGCCGGTGACGGACCAGCAACGGGGATCGCCATGAAGCACCTGAAGGGTGCCGGCGTCGCCGCAGACGGCAAGCTCGTCTCGGAAGCGGTGAAGCGCCTCCGCAGCGGCTGAGCCCGCTACTGGATGACGACGGTGACCTTCGGGATCTGGAACTCGTCCCAGGCGGGCGTCAGGTTGCTCGACGGGATCAGCGTGGCCTTGTCGTTGACCACGACCTGATTCTGATTCCAGAGATAGAGGGCCGGGTAGGTCGTGATCGCGCCCGACTCGTCGACCACCACGCCCGCCATGTAGAGCTGCGAGGAGCGAACGCCCGCCGCGTTGCCGTCGTCGAGCGTGCTCGGGGTATCGGTCGAGCGCGGGATCGCGAACTGCTCGGGGTACTTGCGGGCCGAGGAGAAGATCAAAAAGTAGTAGGTCTTGCCCTCGACCTTGATCGCGGCCGGCGACCACTTCGGCCAGCTGTTGATGAAGCCGACCTCGGGGTCGTCGCCCGCGCACGCCACGGGCTGATTGGCGACGAGCGGCGTGGGCGTACCGCCTGCGACGGGGATCACGTTGATCTCGCCGAAGCGGTTGTAATACGGCCCATCCGGGCACTTGGCGCAGCCGCCCTTGACCGGGGCGCGGTTGAACGCGAGCAGCTTGTCGTCGGCCGAAAACGACGGGTAGTACTCGTAAAACTTCGGATCCGAGGCGCCCGGAACCGGGCTCACCGCGCCACCCTGGCGCGCGTTGAACGGCACGGTGTACAGGTCCGCGCGCGTCGCGTTGTAGCTGGTGTGGCCGTTCGGCGAGTCGTCGGTCGAGACGTAGACGATCGTGTCTCCCGCGTTGTTGATGTCGGGTGTCACGGCGTGACCCGCCTCGCCCGTCAGCGCGAACACGCCCCACGCGCTGCCCATCGCCGCCTGAATCGCCTGGTTGCGGTTGCGCTGGGCGACGCCCTTGGCATCGTTCGCCTCGTCGCTCGGAACGACGTCGCTGATCGCCGCTTTGGTCTCGAGATCGATCCAGGCGATCTTGTCGTTGTTCTGATAGGCGCTGAACGGTAGGCCGCGCGCGCCGAAGCCGGTGATCAGCAACCGATCACCGGTCTGCCAGTGACCCTTGCTCGTCGACTGCGTTCCGAGCCAGGGCATTTTCAAGAGCGTGCGGGCGCCCTCGGTGAGGTACTCGGGGATAGCCCCCGCGTCCGCCTCACGCACGGAGGCGATCGCCTTGTTCCACGGCCAATCGTCGGTGAAGATCACCGCTGCGCCGTCCGGAGTGGAGGTGTGGCAACCGATGCACTGCACGGCTCCGACCGCGAAGCCAGGCTTTCCGCCGCCGTAAGTGCCGCGCAGATCCCGGCCCTCCTCGTGGATCACGTTGTCGAATTCGACCGTCTTCGACACCAGCGTCTGGGCCACGCCCTCCTCGCCGACGCTGAATCCCATCAATTTGCTCGACTCCGGGGTGACCTCCGCGGACTTCACGGTCCAGAACACCATGCTGCCGGCCGCGTTGACCGGCGCGATCAGGATGTCGCCGCGCACGCCGTTGGGCATGCCGGGCGCCTTGGAGCTCACGGAGCGGATCGTGATCGTCATCGGCTTGCCCGCGTTGTTGGGCGCCGCTGCCTTCCACACCTCCGGCGGCATCATCCACAGGGGTGTTTTGGTGTAGGCGACGAGATCGTTGGCTTGCACCTCCGAGTGCACGCGGATCTCGAACAGATCCCCCACGGCCGTAAAGCGGAACCGGGGACGCAGCCAGTTCGCCGGGAACAGCGCGCCGGGAGTGGAACCGGAGGAGAGCTGCGGTTCGAGGACGCACGGCGCGGTGCCTCCGAAATTATCCGCCGATCCGAACAGCTCCGCCGCGTTCGCAGGAACGCCGTCCTCGAAGATCGGCTGCGCCGGAAAATCCGTGCAGCTCGAGCTGCAGGTGGGCATGGGCAGCTGCGATGCGGCCGGCGGGGGCGGGCTCGTGGGGATGCCGCCGTCCGGACCGGTGCCGATCGGAGCGCCCGGCATGGCGCCCGTCCCGCTCGGCGCGCCGATATTCCCGCCCGTGCCGTCCGTTCCGACGATGGAGGGGCGTCCGGGGCTCGAGTTGTCGGAACACGCACTCGCCAAGACGAGTGCGAGCGAGCCCAGCGCGGCGCGCGCTATCTCACGGCGTAAGCTCATTGTGTAACCTTCTCTGAAGCTGAAGCGCGGGCCCCTTGGCGAGGCACGCCCGTGCAGTTTGGCATTCAGAGTGGTGGGCGCAACCGAGCGCGTCGCAGGCACCGCGCTCGTCTCGCTCGAATTCAGTCCGAGTAGAGTCAGCGCGACGCGACGCGACGTTCGCTACGCTGACCCGGGGGTACCGGCACACACATCTGGAGCGCGCGCTCCAGAGCCTGCCGCGAGGCGGCATCCAGGGAGTCGAAGCACAGCCCGAGGGAGCGAGAATGCTCACCATTGCGCCGCCCGTGCACCACCCTGGCGACCACCGCTTCGGCGTCGACCCAGCCCGCTTGCGCTCGAAACGAGACGATCACGCGCTCGCCCGTGAGCACCGGATCCGCGGGCCCCACCAGCACACCTCCGCTCGAGAGGTTCAACACCTGGTCCGCCACCAACCGGAAATCGCGCTCACGAACTACCTGACAAGGCAGTCGCGCCGCGCGGCGAGCCAGGCGGCGAATGGGCGGACGAAGTCGGGTCATGCGAAGCACCTCCAAGCGCGAATCGTAGGGGGCGGGTTCTCGGGCGGCCAAGTTCGCGCGCCGACGACGTCGCCGCGTCACCACAGTGTGTCGGGCGAGCGCCGTGGTTCTTCACGGACAGCGCTCGGCTCGACGCCTTGAAGGCGCCAAACAGGCAAAAGCCTGTGATTTTTGCGCGCGGCACGCGCGTTGCTCTTCCCGCGCTCGCAAAGCGCGGCCCCCGCGTCGGGGCGCCGGCTCGTTAGGCAGGGAGGTTATCTATGTCGAACTGGATGATGGCAGGGTGTTTTTCTATGGGTGTGCTGGCAGCGCTCGCGACCGGGTGCGCGAGCCGCGAAGTCGAGGTGTCCGGGGAGCTCAGCGCAGCCGTGGGAACCGACGTGCGGGGACCGATCGTGCTCGAGCTCTACGATGCGAAAGGCGCCGGGGAAGAGCTGGAGCTCGAGCGCGTGCACACCGCCAACCTGCAGACCCTGGGCAAGTTTTCCGAGAAGGCAGAGTTTTCCGGCGAGCGCGTGGTCGCGCGAGCGATCGACGATCGCAATCGAGACGGCGCCTGCAGCGCGGGCGAAGCCTGGGGCGAAGCCGAGGCCGAGATCGGCGACGACGACACCACGGAAGCGATCGCGATCGTGCTCTCCGCCAAGCCTTGTCCTTGAGGCTCGCGCTGGGACGACAACAGCTCGGAGAGGAGCGACGCATGACTTGGAGTGCCGGTGCGCTGTGCAGGCGCACCGGCGACCATGTGTGCAAACGGTTCCAGATGCGCGTTGCCCTGAAAAAGAGCTGCAACCCACGATCGCAGTGGCTATGCTTCATCGTCGAATGCTGCGACGTGCGTTTCACACCAGCGTTCCGAACGCGCTCTCCGCCGTTGCCGCGCTCTTCGTGTTGAGCGGCGCGTGCGCGGAGGCTGAGCTCGACGACGGAGCGACGCGCGACTCGAGCGGCGGAGCCGTGTTCACGCCGGTGACGGGCGGAGCGCCGGCACAGCCGTCGAG
>JALYWZ010000120.1 GCA_030852505.1 Myxococcota bacterium
ACCGAGGCGGCTTCGTTCCTACGGCCCAGCGCCGCGAGAGCGACGCCCAGCTGGCGGCGCGCTTCGGGATGGCTCGGGAGCTGTTCGAGCGCGGCTCGGAAATGCTCGAGCGCTTCTTCGATGCGACCGATGATACCGAGCAGGTTGGCGAGGTTGTTGTGCGTATCGATGTGCTTCGGGCTGAGCTCGAGCGCGCGGCGGTAAGCGGCCTCTGCCTCCTCCACCCGGCCTTGCATGCGCAGGGAGCTGCCGAGGTTGTTGAGCGTGCCGGCTTCGGGGCAAAGCGCGAGGGCGCGCTCGTAGGCTGCTGCGGCATCCTCGAAACGGTCGAGCTCGTAAAGGACGTTGCCGAGGTTGTTGTAGGCCCCGGCGTTGGGTGCGAGCGCTATCGCCCGTTCGATCAGCGTGAGCCCGCGTTCGCTGTCGCCGCGCTGGTGCGTCAGCACCCCGAAGAAATGCAGCGCGTCGGCATGGTTCGGCAGCGCCGATAACACGACGCTGTACAGCTGTTCGGCGGCGTCGAGGTTGCCGACCTGATGGCACTTCATGGCGAACGCCATGGCTTCGGCCACGCTGAGCTCGAGATTTTCCCCTTCCGATTCGGCTGGCTGAGCCGGTGCCTGCGCTTCGTTCACCGCGATCCTCCCTGACTCGGCGTTATCTCACTCTCGCCGAGCGATTGGTAGGGACGAGCGCGGAATAGATTACCGGGCGGCGAAGAGGGCGAGCCCCCGAAGTCGTGCTGCGGACCTCGGCTTTTTAGGCCTAGCGGGGCGCCCTTACCGACGAATCGGAAGAGCATTGGGGGTTGACCCGCTCGTGCACTGCCGGGGTTGTCTCCGTCATCACGACGGTTCGGCCCGCGTTTTGGTGAATCCTTCGCTTAGACCATTTCCCTTTTCGGAAACGCGAGAAATGGTGGACGGGCCATCACGAAACGGGCTCGCCCTCTCGCCGTCCGGACGAGGTTCAAACTGAACCTCCGCGCGCAGATTGTCAAGCTGCGATGCGCACGATTCAGAGCTGATTTCGTGGGCGATCGTGCACGTGCGCGCATTGCGCGTGGCCTGGGTTTTGCTCAATGCATCACGCGTGCTGCGCGCACATCGAGAGCGAGGCTCAGTTCAGGCCCGCGACCAATTCCGCAGTCTCGGGCTCGGTCAGGTCGCTGGCGAGCGCATAGCCGACGCCGCGATGTTCGGTCGCACCGATCGAGTACCCGCGACGAACGCCGACATACACCGGCTCTTTGCCGACCATCCGCTGCTGCAGGCGATTCACGACCGGGAAGCGCTTGGAATCGTAGACATAGAGCGTGACCCGGTGGCCACCGACCTTGTACCGCAACGACGCCGCCGCGCCGCGGTGCTGGCTGACCGGCACGACGCTGACGCCTTCCCAGCGCCCGCCGTATTGACGGAAGCTCGGGATGTACACCGGGACGCCGACTTGGCGCTCTGCTTCGGGGAGCAGCTCCGGGCCCGAGTCCGGTCGTGATTCGACGTGGCGATCGACGAGCTCCTCGATCAGCTCGTCGAGGCTCTGGGTGTCGCTGAGCTTGCCCTGGCTGACCGGGGGCGCGCTCGCGTGGTGCGCGGTGCCGGTCGTCGGGGCCTGGTTCATGAACCACACCGCCAGGCCTGCCGCGAACGCCAGCGGCGTCACGTTGCGCGACCCGAACCATCGAGAGCGACCGGTGACTTCGGCCGTGGTTTCCCACTCACGCTGCCGAGCGGCCTCGAGCGCCGCGGCGACCCGCGCCTGGAAGGCTTCCGTCACGGGCGCGCTGCTCCGCGTCTGGCTGCGCAGGCTCTGGCGCATGGCCTCGCTGAAGCGCATGCGCTCGACGCAATGAGCGCACTCCGACAGGTGCTGCTCCACCTCGAGCACGCGATCCGGAGCCAGCTCTCCGTCGCGGAAGGCATCGAGGAAAGGCGCTACGGAACGGCAGTTGTTGATCATCCCGTCGCCGCTCCCTTCCGAGCGCGGAAGCGGTCGAGCTCGACGACCCGGTCTTTTTCGCCAATCTCGGTCTCGGGACCGATGATCCCGAACGCGCGCGCGTGCTCGTAGAGCCGGGCCTTCAGCATGCGGCGCCCGCGGTGTAGGCGAGACATCACGGTGCCGATCGGGCAGCCCATGATGTCGGCGATCTCCTTGTACGAAAGATCCTCCACGTCCGAGAGCACGACCGCGAGCCGGAACTCGGCGGGGAGCTCGTCCAGGGCACGGCCGATCTCGGCCTCGAGCAGGGGGCGGAGCGCCTGCGACTCGGGGTCGCGCATCGACTCGATCGTGGAAGCGCTCACCCAACCGTCCGCGAGCGGATCGGCGTCCGGCCCGTCCAGCACGCTGCGCTCGAGGCCGCCCCGGCGGTAACGGTTGATGAAGGTGTTGGTGAGGATCTTGAGCAACCAGGCACGCAAATTCGTGCCCGACTCGAACTGACCCTGCGCGCGGATGGCTTTCAGGACCGCGTCCTGAACGAGATCCTCGGCTTCAGCCGGGTTGCGCGTGAGCCGGGTGGCTACGGCAAGCAGGGACGGCAACTGCTCGAGCACATCGCGCTCGAATTCCGGCTGGGCGGTGCGTGCACGTCGAATCATTGGGTCTGAGTCTAGGAACAGCCGGCCTGCCCGGCTATTCCGAGGACCGACGGATCATGTCCCGCTGGGGCCGCTTCCGCCATCCCGGTCGCCAAGCCGGCGCTCGATGGCGTCCAGACGCTCGGAAATTCTACGCACTTCCTGCTCGAGATCGCGGAAAGCGGCGAAATTCGGCAACACGGTACGGATCCGCTCGTCGATGGCGCTTTGCCACTGCTCGAGGGTGGCCCGAATGCTCCCTTTGGCTTCTTTGCCTTGCGACATGTCTTCTTCTCCCACCGCTGCCAGGACGTCCGGAGGGGGCTCGGAGCCGAAATGGCCCTCCTCCTTCGGGATCAGCTTTCCGATTGGTGTTTCGCGGAGTTGAGTCAGGATGCGCTCGCCCCGGTGCCGGATCAGAGCCTTGAGGGTTGCGATGGGGATCGCCCGCGGCTTCGAACGCAGCTCTTCCGAGATGATCAACGCGAGGGTGACGTCGGTCTTGTCCTCCTTCGTCGCGTTGTCGATGATCTGCACGTCTTCTCCCGCGCGGATCATTTCTGCGATCTGGAGCAGCGTGACGTAGCTGCTGCCCTTGGTGTCGTAGAGTTTGCGGTTCGAATACCGCTTGATGATCCGCCGCTGCAAGGGAGGCGCTTCACTCTCGGTTACCGTGGTGTCTTCGCCGTTCATGGAGCCCGTCCTTCACCCAGCGCAAGCTGACCGTATACAACCGACCGACAACACTTGGCTTTTGGCATGACACTCGGCTCCCCACGGCCGTGCTGGGGAACCTACGGAGTTCAGCAGCCCTTACGCATAGCGTCAAGGGCAGGCGCTCGGCGGCGGCAAATTCGGACGGCTCAGGCGCTGCGGGCGAGAACGGGTGCGCTCTGTCGGTGAAGGTGCGCTTCGAGCTCCGACTCGGCCAGCTCGATCAACAGCGCCAGGAACTCCGCGAAGCTCGCGGACCGGACGCCCACCTCGTTGATCCAGGCGATCACCGCGCACTCGCCGGAAGCGTCCCGCGAGGTGGGGTCGAAGGCGAACAAGGTGGTGGCCTCGCTGTCGGCGGCGAAGGGGATCATGCGCGGAGGACGCCGCTTGAGCGGGGGGCCGATGTCCGGCACCGGCGTCTCTGCCGCCTCGAAGGCGGCGCGGCACAGGTCGTCGTAGCGGCGCGCGCCGAGCGCGTCGGTCCCGAGCAAGCTTGCCCCGTCGAAGAAGCGCGGCCAGCCGTC
This sequence comes from Myxococcota bacterium, assembly GCA_030852505.1. Classification (GTDB taxonomy): domain Bacteria; phylum Myxococcota_A; class Polyangia; order Polyangiales; family Polyangiaceae; genus PMG-095. Next base: position 3,827 of record JALYWZ010000120.1, read on the forward strand.
GTGGTGCCGGAGGAATTCGCAGTACGAGGGCGGGAGCTCGAAGCCGAGGCGCTTTTCGGCCGCCGCGATCGCGTCCTCGCTCGCTCCCGGGTTCGGCACGAGCCCGATGTCCCGGAACGGCGCCAGACGCTGCACCTCGGTCTGAATCTCACGCAAACGCGTCACGAGCTCGGGCCAGGTCGTCGTCGTCGTCATGGGGTTACCTCGCGCGACCCGACTAAGCACGGAAGGCTCGCGCGGGCCCAGTAATCGGGGATGCGCTCGAGCCGCGGCAGCCCTCGCCAAGTTCGCAGCTTTTTTCGGGCTGTAGGCGGCGACAAGTAGAGTCGGGTCCCTTGCTGCGCCTCGATCTCCGCTGGCTCGTTCTCGGTTTGCTCTGCGCGCTGTCGGCGTGCACGCCGCAGAAGGGTGCGCTGTTGCTCGAGCTCGGCGAAGTCACTCCGCGCGCGGTCGAGGTCGGGGATCGGCTGCGTATCACCGGCAACGGCTTCCCCGAGGGGCGCGCCGCGAAGCTGGTGCTCGTGGGTGACGCTTCCCGCGCGGGGGAGCCGGTGACGCGAGGGCTCGAGGTCAGCGCGGAGGCGCGCTTGTTGTCGCCGCACGCGCTCGAGGTCGAGGTGACGCGTGAGCTGGCAGCGGCGATTTGCGATCGCTCGGACCCGCGGCACACCACGCTGCGCGCCGATCTGGAGCTGCGATTTGCTTCGTTTCGCGGGCCGCACACGACCGTCAGCGGGCGGCTCGAGGGCGTGACCCTCGACGTCACACCGGAGTCCGTCTCGGAGAGCACGCTCACGATGCTGCGCAAGGAGGCGCTGCGCTTCGCCGCGTTTCTGGGCGTCGAGGTCGCGCGCTCCGAAGAGGGCGTGACGGTGACCCGCGTCGCCGAGCGGAGCCGCGCGAGCCGCGGAGGTCTGGTGGCGGGTGACGTGATCCTGGAGCTCGACGGCCTGAGCGTGCGCGGCCTTGCCGATCTGGTGCCGCCCCCGAACCAGCGGAGCTCGCGCGTGGTGGTGCGGCGTGGAGGAGAAACCGCCACGTTGAGCGTGGATTCGGCCGGCTTTCGCTTCACTTCCCCGGCGTCGCTCGCGAACGCCGCGGCGCTGGCGCTGGCCGCCGTGTTTGCGTTCGGGCTGCTGTCGTCGCCGTTCGGGCGCTTGCTCGGTTTGTTCGAACGCCGGCTGGTCGAGCGCCTGCGCGAGGCCAACGAACGGCGACAGAAGGCGCACCCGCTGCGCGCCGCGCTCTCGTCGGTGGCTCGCGAGGTTCCGACCTCCCTCGGCCGTCACCTCGCGCTCGTCGCGGTGACCGTGGTGCTGGTTCTGGTTGCCTTCGGTCAGAGCGTGGTGGCGAGCGAGATCGACGTGCCGGCGCTGTTTCTCGCGACGATCTCGGGGTCGATGTTGGTTGCGCTCGGCGTGGGCGGCGCCGGCAAGCGGCCGTCGGTGCTGGGAGGATTGAAGCGCGCCGGGGCGCTGCTCGTGCATCAGCTGCCGCTGATCGCGGTGCTCGTCGCCTGTCTGGTCGCCACCGGCAGCTTTCGCGCTGCCGACATCGTGCGGGCGCAGGGGCCCTGGCCCTGGCAATGGCACCTGCTCTCGTCCCCCGGGCTGTCGCTGCTTTGCCTCTTGGCTCTGGCCGCGCAGGTGCCGCTCACCCGTCCCGTGCGCTCGCTGTCGCCGCGCGCGGCGCTCGGCTGGCGCGCCCGGGCACTCGATGTCGCACAGTGGACCCATGACCTCGTGGTCTGCGGCCTGCTCGCGCTCGTGCTGCTCGGAGGCTGGGCGCCCGGAGGCAAGGGGAGCTTGAGCTCCGATCTCGTCGGCGCGGGCCTGCTGCTCGCAAAGGCCTGGACTCTACTCCTCGGGGTTGCGGCGGCCCGCTGGACCCTCGGCCCGACCGATGCGCTGCGTGTGGTGCGCTGGTCTGCGGCCTGGTTCGTGGTTCCGAGCTGGTTGATCCTCGGGGTCTCGGTGGCCGTGCGGCGCTTTTCGATGGGGGCGGCGAGCGGCGCGCTCGATCAGCGCTCGGCGTGGGCCCTCACGCTCGTGCTCGCGCTCGGGCTGGCGTGGTTCGCGCACCGAATATTCCGCCAAGCCCGCAATCCCGCGACGGAACTCCGCGTTCTGCCCTGGCTTTGAGGGGGATCGCCAGCGGCCGCGGTCGGAACCGAAAGGGCAGCGGGGCCCTCTAAAGTTCCGCGAACACGCGCCGTTGCACGAAAGGGTGCACCGAGCTCCTCAGCACCGAGATTCCCCAAGGTAATTCGATGAGGCCCGAAGCTCTCGCAGACGCGCTGGACGGATCGTCTCAGTCCGGCGTCAACCCGGGCGCGCCGCAGCGACGCATCAGTCCGCGCTACGTCGTCGACCTGGATGTGAGTCTCGGGAGCGACCACAACTTCTACGCGGGCTTCGCCGAGAACCTGTCGGTGAGCGGCGTGTTCGTCGCAACGCATCGGCTGCGTCCGATCGGTGAGACGATCGAAATCTGTATCCACCTCCCCGATGGTGCCGAGGTGCGCGGCCTCGGTCAGGTGCGCTGGGTGCGCATTTACGACGAGACCACCGCGACCCCCCCGGGCATGGGCGTTCACTTTCTCGAGCTCGAGCCCCAGGCGATGCGCGCGATCGAGGCCTTTCTGACGCGCCGCGAACCGCTGCTCTACGACGGCGACTAGCCCGGGAGCCGAAGCTCGCTTTCGAGCTCCGCACGCAGCCGCCGCTCTTCCAGTCCGAGCTCGCGGATCGCGTCGAGCGCGCGGTCGGCGATCGCCTGCGAAGCACGCGGGCTCGGCCGTTCCTCGAGCAGCCCTCCGAAATCGACGGGCTCTCCGAACACGACGACGATGCGCTGCCCCGTGCCGTCGAAGTTGCTCTTCACCTGACGGGGCAAGTCGTTGATCAGGCCGTTCACGAACACGGGGATCACGGTGGCGCGTGTGGCGTGGATCACGCGGCCGACTCCGCTCTGAGCCGGAAGCAAGGCGAGCGTGTCGTCGGTGCGGTTTCGCGTACCCTCCGGGTGCATGCCCGCGAACATGCCGCCCTGCTTCAGGAGCCAGGTGAGCTCGTCGAGGCAAGCCAGGTTGAGCGGCGCTTGCTTGCGCTCGCGAAAAATCGGCGGATACATGGCGAAGAAGCTCATCACGCCGTTCACGAACAGGCCGAGCAGGCCGGTGTAGAAGAAGCTCGCGCGCACCGGGAAGACGATCCGGTGTTTGAGGCCCTGGCGGACGAGCTGGCCCATCACCACGTACAGATCGAAGAAGCTGCGGTGGTTCGCGACCAGGATGTAGCTCCGGCCGGGCTCGAAGCGCGGCAGCCGCTCGAAGCCGTAGACGTGGCGGAGGTGCTTCGTACAGTGGTGGATCCAGGTCGAGCCGATGCGGCGCTGCAGCCAGCGGATCGCCCGGTCGACGCGGCCCGGCTCGAAGGTGCGGCGCACGAAACCGAGCACGCCGCGCTCAATCGGGCCGAGACGCTCTTGCCCGAGCGCCACCAAGTCGGGGCGAGCGGGCAGGACTGCGAGCGACTCCGGCTTCGAGGTGGTCACGGCTCAGGTCTCGAACAACACGTCGAGGTACCCGGGGGGCGGGACCTTGCCCTCGATCGCCTCGGTGACGCTCTGGAACAGCGCGCGCCGGTCGGCCTCTTCCGTGACGAGCACGGTGAGCGTGAGGTGCGGTTCCAGGTCCCGATCCGGGTTGAACGTGCGGTCGACGCGGTAGCCCTGCACGTCGTCGCTGCTGTCGAGCCAGGCGTCGAGCGTCTCGACCAGCTCTTCGGGGAGCGGCTCGCCTTCCTCTGCGATCAGCGTGCGTTCGCTCTCCTCTTCCGGAATGTCGCGCACGTAAGCCAGCAGCGGGATCGGGCGGCCCGACATCAGGCTCTCGAGCTCGTTCCGCGAGAGACCGAGCTCGCTCGGCGCGCCCGGATCGATCACCAGGCCGCGCACGCGCGTATCACGCAGCACTTCGCGCGCCATCTCCAGGGCGAGCCGCGCGGGCAGGCTGCAAACCTTGAGCTGCTCGCCATCGGTCGTCCATCCGAGCGCCTGGACGATCGGATCGAGCGGCGCTGTGTGGGTGAAAAGCGCCGCGAAGGGCTCGCCCGAAGCGTCGGGCAGGAGGTGAGGCGAAAGTGTGAGCTCACCGTCGAGCTCCATTTGTTCACCGTCGCGGGCGTTCGCCGGCTGCTTGGAGATCGGCACGAGCAACTCCGCGGCGTCGAGGGCTTCGAGCAGGGCGGCCACGTCGCGGCGCAGGCCGCTCTTGGCTTGCGCCACCGCGTGGGTCAGCGGGTTCTCCGCCTCGGTGTCGGCATCGGCATCGGCCGCGTCGGCGTTCGGGTTCTCGGCCACGGGGAAGCCCGACCTAACATGAAGCTTGGCGCGATGCACGGTGCGCGGGTGCCAAGATCCCGCGCAGTAGTGTTACGCTCGTCCCCGCATGGCGCTGCGCCGCACTTTCTATCCGGAGATCGAGCCCTACCACACGGGTTTCCTGCGAGTCTCCGAGGAACACTCGATTTATTACGAAGAGTCCGGCAACCCGAAGGGCAAGCCCGTGGTCTTCCTCCACGGCGGGCCCGGCGGCGGCACCAGCCCGAAGCAGCGTCGCTTCTTCGATCCGTCGCGCTACCGGATCGTGCTCTTCGACCAGCGCGGCTGCGGCAAGAGCCGGCCGCACGCGTCGCTGAACGACAACACGACCTGGCATCTGGTCTCGGACATCGAGCGCCTGCGCGAGGAGCTCAAAGTCGCGCGCTGGATGGTGTTCGGCGGCTCGTGGGGCAGCACGCTCGCGCTGGCTTACGCCGAGAAGCACCCAGAGCGCGTGACGGAGCTCGTGCTGCGCGGGATCTTCCTGCTGCGGCGCTGGGAGCTCGAGTGGTTCTATCAATGCGGCACGAGCCGGCTCTACCCCGACGCCTGGAAGGCGTACGAGGAGCTGATCCCCCCCGCAGAGCGCGGCGACTTCATCGCCGCCTATTACAAGCGGCTCACCAGCGCCGACGAGAGCGTCCGCCAGCAAGCAGCGCGCGTCTGGAGCGTCTGGGAGGCGAGCACCAGCCACCTCTTGCCCGACGAAGACTACATCCGGAGCTCTGGCGGTGACGCCTTCAGCCTGGCGTTCGCGCGGATCGAGGCGCACTACTTCGTGAACCACGGCTTTCTGAGCCGTGAAAACCAGCTGATCGAGGACGTCGTGCGGATCCGCCACGTCCCGACGGTGATCGTACAGGGGCGTTACGACGTCGTGTGCCCGATGCAGAGCGCCTGGGAGCTGTCCCGCGCGTTTCCCGAGGCCAAGCTCAAGATCGTGCCGGACGCCGGGCACTCGGCGTACGAGCCCGGCATCGTGCACGAGCTGGTCAGCGCCGTAGACGCTTTCGCCTCCCGCGAGGTCCCGTGAACGTTCGAGACGCAGGGCTCAAGGTCGAGCGAGCCTACGGGGTGGTCCGCAAGCTGTTCGGCACGCGGCGGCGCCGCTGGACGCTCGGCAGAAACCGCGCGCAGATCGAGATGCGCGAGCTGGATCCGCGCGAGACGGAGGCCTTCGAGCGCGCGCTGCGGCTTGGCTTCGAGCGCCTGAATCGCGTGCAGTGGGTCGACGTCTGCCCCGAGATCGGCCGGGTGATCGTCGCGTTCGAGGACGACGCGTACACGCTGGAAGAGCTGCTCGGGGTGATCGTCAGCGCCGAG
>JALYWZ010000647.1 GCA_030852505.1 Myxococcota bacterium
AATCGACGCCGAGCGGTGCGAACGGGCCCGGCGCGGTGATCGGCCGAGGTTTGTCGGCCACCGCCGCGTTCCGATCGAGCGCCAGACTATACAGATCACCGCCGAAGTCCAACCCCTGTTCGAAGTACAGGAAGCTCACGCCGGACTCGGAACCGAGCAGCGTCCCGGGCGTCCCTCCTTGCTCGATTTTCGAACAGCTCTGGCTTTCGTCCATCAGATTCAGCGCGCAGAGCTCGATGTGACAGCCCGGCATTTCGGCGTCGGCGAGGGTGCAGATCCCGAGCTGACGAAACACGGTGTCGCCGGACACGACGAGATCGACCAACCAGGGCTCTTCACCGAGCAACGCTTCGCGCTCAGCGCTCGCGTGCTCGGTCCCTTCCAGCGTCTCCGGGTCGAGCTCGAGCAGCGGCGGCAGCGTGTCTACGGCGGTACCCGGAGGGATCCACTGCACGAGCCACGAATCCTCGAACGACACGGCCGAGACCGCCATCTGGCCCATTGCCAGAGGCGCAGTCCCGAGCGAGACCGGGGCGTCGTCACCGAGCAGCAAGCCGAACAACTCGACCTGCTCCGCTCCGCGACACGCGTAGAACACGCCGGCGCCGGCCGGACCGGTCACCAGCGCGGGCAAGGTCGGCTGCTCGCACGCGGTGACGAGCTGGCTCGTGACGTCCGCACCCTCGATCGCGTCCACCCAGACCTCGGTGCCTTCTGCAGTGGTGGCGAGGCGCCCGACGTAGATCCGCTCGCCGTCGCTCGCCAGCGACGCGCGCGGGAAGCTGGAAGGACCGAGGGCGATGGTTTCGCCTTCGGGTGAGCCGTCCGCGGAGAGCCGTTGGACGCGCACCAGACCTTCACTGCTGGAGCTGACCCAGGCCGTGGCGAACCCGGTCGCGGTGGGCGCGAGCGCGCATTCGATCGCGCCGTCGTAGCCGCTCACCTCGGGTGCAGCGCTGAAGCTCGCTTGCTCGAGCTCCGGGCTGTCGCTCGTGAGCACCGCCAAGCGCTGGGCCTCGATCTTGGCGACCGCCGTGCGCGCACCGCTACGCGCCGCGCAGTAGCCGGAAACGTCCGCCCCACGACGCAGCACGGAGTGGTTCCCCGCGAGCAGCTCGAGCGGCGGAGGCCCGGCCGGCCCGGCTTCGTCGCCTGCTCCTGGATCGCCAGCGCAACCAGGCAGCAACGCGCCGAGCGCTACGCAACCGAGAAAGCCATGCGCAAACGAGCCGCAGCTCGGAAAAGCGAAGCGCATTCGGCGAGCATAGATCCGATCTCAGGGTTCGAGCCAGATCGGGTTCGTGAACGCAAACGGGACGATGTCGGTGCGCGAGGTGTTGGGGAGCGGCGTGTCGCCACGCACCGTCACCACCACGAACGTCGGCCCCGTCAGCTCCAGCGGCAGCACGCGCTCGAACCGCACGATCCGCTCGCTCTTCGGAATCGCCACGCGCGTGAGCACCTGACCCGACGGCCCCTCGAGCACCGTCACCCAGGCGGTCGAGATCCAGGGCGCGGCGCGCACGCGCAGCTTGAGTTGCGGTCGCTTTCCCACATGGTGCGCGGTCTCGCCGGGCCCCGCGCCCGCGATGCTCGCTTCGATCAGCGGGCCGCTGCTCACGACGGCTCTGCCGGCCTTCAGGCTCGCGAGCACGCGCTCGACCGGGGCCGTCGCGTCGGCCTCGTCGTCGGCTGCTCCGTAAGCGATCCAGGTGCGGGGCAAGCCCGGATCGAGGAACGCGAGCTGGTGCGAATCACTGCTGCCGGTTGCGACGTAGTGCCGGCCCGTCCCGAGCACGCGCAGGTAGTCGAGCAAAATCCCGTCCGTGAAGCCCGAGCTCTGGACGTGGAAACCGTTGAACACCTCGAGCCCGTCGTAGCTCGCGTCGTAGCCGGGCTTGCCCGCGATACCGGTGTTTCGATCCAGATCATAGGCGAGAAAATAGCCGAGCTCCGGATCGTGGCGCGGGTGGTTCACTTGCAAGTAGCCACCGGGGCTCGCGGCGCGCGCCGACGCGAACAGCCTCGACGGCGTCGTGTTCTCGTATTCGACGTTCCGGCCGGGCGCGATCGGGATCAGGTTGAAGTGTCCGAAGCGGTTGCCGACGGTGCTAATCTCGGTGGCCGGCACGGTCACGATCGGCCGGCTCAGCGTGCCGGAATTCAGCATCTGCTGAACCGTCGGGGCAAAGTCGGTCACCACGTAGTGGTCGGTCGCCGCTGCAAACTGAACTCCCTCCGCGGCCACGGCGACGATTCGCGCCTCGAGCCCCACGTCGGCCTCGGGGCTCGGGGCCTGGTGGAGGTGAAGATCAGCCGAAATCCAGCCCGGCGTCGCCAGCACGCGACGGAGCACCACCTCTCGCTCCAGGCTCTTGCCCGCCTCCAGCACCACGCGCTCACGGTGGATGTCCCGCTCGGGTCCGGCGCTCACCAACAGCTCGTAAGCGCCGGGAGCCAGCCGTCGCTCGATCAGACCATTGCCCGTCCACACGAATCGATCCGCGCCGTCGAGGCCGCCGAGATCGGCAAACAACGGCTGCGGCCGTCCGTCCTTTTCGAGCGACAGCTTGCTCGGCAGGGGCCGGCCGCGCTCGTCGCGCACCCGAATCGAAAGCGCCGACTCGAGGTGCTCGATCGGCAATGGCGGGAGCGGCTCGTACGCGAGCGCGAACTCCGCGTGGAGCTCGCGCTGACCGGGCGCGCGCAGCGGCACTTGCATGCGCAGCGCCGGTACGAAGCCGCGGTCGTTCGCCAGGAATCGAACCGCGGCGAGCCCGGGATTGACGGCTCGGAGCAACAGATCCCCTCCGGCGCCGCGCCGACCCGCCCAAGCGGCGAGGCCCTCGAAACGCGAGAGCGGACCGCCCGCGCGATCCACGAAATACGGCGTATTTCCCGCGCGCAGCGCGAAGCCGAGCTCGAGGCCCGCGGGCAGCGGCGCATCCGCGCGCACCACGGACGCGAGCGACAGCCGCGCGCGGCTCGGATCCAGCTGGTAGTCCACGCTCAGCGTCGCGACGCTGCCCTGGATGCGCACGGCGCTCTTCACACGCAGCGCGTTCGGCAGTGCCGTTACGCTCGTCGCTTCGCGCCACAGCGGCTTGCCATCGACGCTGAGCAGCGGCATCAGATCCCAGACCCCGTCGATCTCCGTGGTCGAGCCGAGCGCGTCACTGGTCGGCAACACCGGACCCTTGCGCAAGAAGTCGATCAGCGCGCCATCGCTCGCGCGCACCACCGCCGTCACGTCCGCGTTGTCGAGCCGCAGATCTCCCGACTTCGCGAACACGCGCAGCCCGGGCGGCGGCGTGGTTACCTGCGTCGGCGTGACACCGGCCGCGCGCGGCCCCGCCAGACCAAACGCGGTCACCAGGGCCACCAACACTCCCAACGCCCAGGCCGCGGGCCAACGCAGGCGACGCATCGCGCGCCAGTCTACAGCCGTCTATTCGCTGCGCGACAGGCCGTAGCGCTCGAGCTTGCGATACAGCGTATTTCTCGGGATCTTCAGCCTGCGCGAGACGACGCTCACGTTCCAGCGCGTCTCTCGGAGCGCTTCCAAGATCCGCTCGCGCTCCTCGCGCTCGAACTCACGCCGCGTGCTGCTGGTGCGCGCCGGCGCTGCCCGCGCGGCGAGCTCCAGATCGGCCGCCTCGATGCGCTTTCCGGTCGACATCACGACGGCGCGCGTGAGCACGTTCTCGAGCTCGCGCACGTTGCCCGGAAACGGATGCAACGACAGCGCGCGCAGCGCGTCGCGGCCGAGCTCGGGC
>JALYWZ010000648.1 GCA_030852505.1 Myxococcota bacterium
GCCCGAGCTCGAACCGAAGCTCGAGCCGGAAGGAGAGCCCGAGCTCGACACCGGCATCGACATCGCGGACTCCGGCGGCGGGGTGAGCCCGTCGCGCGGGTCGGCGATACCGAGCGCTTCGCGGAGCGCGTCGGTCATCTCGCGCGCCGTCTGGAAGCGCTTGTCCGGGTCGCGCTCGACGGCGCGCGCAAACCACGCGTCGAAGCCGGGCGGCACCTCGGCGACGGTCGACGGCACGGTGATGTCGCGCACGCAGATCTGCAGCACCAGATCGCCGAGGCCGTCGCTGTGGAAGGGCCGGCGCCCGGTCAGACACTCGAACACGATCACGCCGAGCGACCACAGATCCGAGCGGGCATCGACGGTCTTGTTACCCTGAGCTTGCTCGGGGCTCATGTAGTACGGCGTTCCGAGGATCGAGCCGGTGCGCGTGCGCGCGCCCTCGACGACGAGCCCGCCCGAATCCACCTTGGCCACGCCGAAGTCGAGCACCTTGGCGATTTCCTCGTCCGCGTTGTGGACGAGAAACACGTTCTCGGGCTTGAGGTCGCGGTGGACGATGCCAGCTTCGTGCGCGCGGGTCATGGCGCGTCCGACCTGCGTGGCAATCTTCGCCGTCTCGGCGGGCTGAAGGCGCCCGATGCGACGCAGTCGCTGCGCGAGGTTCTCGCCCTCGAGCAGCTCCATCACGATGAACGGCGAGCCCTCGTCCATGCCGTAGTCGAGGATCTGCACGACATGGGGGCTGCGCAGCGCTGCTGCGGACTTCGCCTCCCGGAGGAAGCGATCCACCGTGTCCTCGTCGGGCATGGCCTGACGATCGATGAGCTTCACGGCGACGGGCGCTTGCAGCACCAGGTGCTCGGCGCGCCAGATCGTGCCCATGCCTCCGGCCTCCAAGCGCCGCTCCAGCCGGTATCGGCCGGCCAGCACACGCTGAGACTCGCGGGCAGGGCTACTCATTCGGGGTACGACCATAGCGCCCGGGGGGCCGGGCTCAAGCAGGGAATCGGCCCGAGAATCACCGGAAGTCTTTCAAAAATCCACCCCACCGCCCCTGGAGGCGGGTCTGCTGGTTCGTGCGATAGCCGGAGAGTACCTTCGGGCGCAAGAATCATGCGTTCTCGCGTCGAACGGATCCGGCTGGACTCCTCGAAACTTCCAGCCCTGTGCGCCGAGATGATCGCCGCGGAGCTCTCGTCGAGCATCGCAGAGCGTGGCAGCGCGTCGCTGTGTTTGTCTGGCGGAACCACGCCGCGCAAGACTTACGAGTCGCTCGCAACGCTCGGCGGCGGCGTCGATTGGTCGAAGGTCTCGTTTTACTTCGGTGACGAACGATGTGTGCCGCCTGACCACCCCGACAGCAACTTCCGCATGGCAAGCGAGGCCTTGTTCGCTCCACTCGGTATCGTGCCCGAGTCGGTGCGGCGCATGCGCGGTGAGGATCCGCATCACGATCGCGCCGCGCGGGACTACGAGGCAGAGCTGCCCGAGGCTTTCGACGTGCTCGTGCTCGGCATCGGTGAGGACGGACACACCGCGTCGTTGTTCCCGGGCTCGCCGGCGCTCGCCGAACGCACGCGCCGCGTCGTGCACGTCGTCGGCGACAAGCCCCCACCGGACCGGCTGACGTTGACACCCCCTGCAATCGAGAGCGCGCGGCTGGTGTTGGTGCTGGCAACCGGGCGGGGGAAGGCTGCCGCGGTGCGGCGCGCGCTCGAAACACCGCTCGACCTCGCGGGTTGCCCCGCACAAATCGCGCGTGACGCGGTGTGGCTTCTCGATCTCGAAGCCAGCGCCGAGCTGACGGGCATTTGGCCGACCTAACGGCTGACCCGCGATTTGGCCTTTTGCCTGGCCTGTTGCCTGACTGAGCGCTGACCGGGGATGACAAAATCGTGACCGCGCCGCTCGGCGGCCGATGCAACACTCGCCGGAGTGTCTTTTCTGGATTCCATCGTTGCGCGCCCGCTCCCGACCCGGCGTTCGGCCCGGTCTCTCGCCGAGTATGAATGGGTCGGTGCACTGCCGTTCATCGGCCTGCACTTCGTACCGCTGCTCGCGATCTACACCGGGACGCGCTGGCAGGACTGGGCGGTGTGCGCGGGGCTCTATGTCGTGCGCATGTTCGGCGTGACCGGCGGCTATCACCGCTACTTTTCGCACCGAACCTACAAGACGAGCCGCGTTTTCCAGTTTGTCCTCGCGTTCCTGGCTCAGTCGAGCTCGCAGAAGGGCGCGCTGTGGTGGGCCGCTAACCACCGGACGCACCACAAGTATTCCGACCAGGACGGCGATCCCCACGATTCGCGCCGCGGCTTCTGGTACTCACACTGCGGCTGGATCTTCGATTACACGGCGCACACCGATTACTCGAAGGTCAAAGACCTCGCGAAGTATCCGGAGCTCGTGTTCCTGAATCACTTCCACCACGTGCCGACCGTGGCGCTGGGCACGCTCGTGTACCTCTTGATGGGGTGGTCCGGGTTGTTCATCGGTTTCGCGCTGAGCACGGTGCTGCTCTGGCACGGCACCTTCACGATCAACTCGCTCGCGCACATGATCGGTCGCCAGCGCTACGCCTCGAACGACGACAGCAAGAACCACTTCGGCCTCGCGCTGCTCACGCTCGGCGAAGGTTGGCACAACAACCACCACTACTTCATGGGCTCGACGCGCCAGGGCTTCTTCTGGTGGGAGCTCGACATCACCTACGGGATCCTCAAGGTGCTCTCCTGGTTCCACATCGTCTGGGACATCAAGGAGCCGCCGGCGCGGGTCTACGATCCGAGCTCGATGTTGCCGGTGGTGGAAGCGTCGGAACCCCCACGTGAGGTTCCGGTGGCTTCGTCGGTGCTCCCGCCGGCCGCGTGACCAGGGCGCTTTCGTAACCCGTTGCGGCAGGGCGGCGTACCCTTCTCGTCCAAGGAGGACGCAGTGACCGACCCCGTGACGAGTACCAGCCCGACCCTGCACCCCAACGGCGAACCGCGACTCGAGACCGCGTTGCTCGCGGGCGGCTGCTTCTGGGGAATGCAGGACCTGATCCGCAAGATCCCCGGCGTAGTGCGCAGCGACGTCGGCTACACCGGCGGCGCAATGCCCGAGCCCAGCTACCACGACGTGAAGACTGGCCGCACCGGCCACGCCGAAGCAGTGCGCGTGGTGTTCGATCCCAAGCAGCTGTCGTACGCCGAGCTGCTCGAAAAATGGTTCTTCCGGATGCACGATCCGACCACGAAGAACCGCCAGGGCAACGACGTCGGCACGCAGTACCGCTCCGCGATCTGGCCGCTCTCCCCCGAGCAGCGCGCGACCGCCGAGCAAGTGATCGCGCGCGTCAACGCCAGCGGCAAATGGCGAAACCCGGTCGTGACCGAGATCGCCGAACCCGGCGCGTACACCCCCGCCGAGGACTACCACCAGGACTACCTGGAGAAGAACCCCGGCGGCTACACGTGTCACTTCCTACGCGACTAGCAACGCCCGCCCAGTCACGTAGCAGAGCGGGCACTGCGTGATCGGGCAACAGGAAGACGGGAAGACGGGAAGTTCGGACCAGAGATTTTTTTGGGTCGCACTGGGCGGCGCGTTGCGTCTCGGGAGTGGCGCAGCACGACGTGGACTCTGTCGCACCCACAAAAAAGCCCGTTCCGGTAGGGACGGCCCTTTCGGGCCGCCCCCCGGACAGAACCCGGCGAGCGGATTTCCCGCACCGGGCTCCCACCTTGGGTCAACGGAGAGCGAAGCGCTCAGATGGCCAGGGATGATGGATG
>JALYWZ010000649.1 GCA_030852505.1 Myxococcota bacterium
GCCTTCGGCCATCGCTTCCGCGAAGTTCGCGAACACGACCGTAAACCACAACCAGGCGCTGACTCCCAGGACGAAGCCGGGGCTCTCCGGGATCGCCCCGGCGAGCGCAGCAAGGAACAAGAGCGTGGTGAAGGCGCTGCCGACCTCGACCACGAACATCACCGGATTCCTGAGCTGGTGGCGGGGGTCGAGCTTGGCGACGGCGTCGCGGAGTGCGCGGCGCACGATGCTGCGCTCGAAGAGCGGACGGCTCGGACTCTTGGTGGACATGGCTTTGCCTAGCGGAGCGAGAGCCGTTCGACGATGGGGCCGAGGGCGAGCGCGGGGACGAAGGTAAGCGCGCCGACGACGATCACCGTGGCCGTCAACCAGCCGATGAACAGCGGAGTGTGCGTGAGCAACGTTCCGGAGCCGAGCGGGACGAGCTTCTTGCGCGCGAGCGATCCGGCGAGGGCCAGGACGGCGATTGCGACGAAGAAGCGCCCCGCAAACATCGCGACGGCGAGCAGGGTGTTGTAGAAGGGCGTGTTCGCGGAGAGCCCGCCGAAGGCGCTGCCGTTGTTGTTCGCCGCGGACGAGAACGCGTAGAGGACCTCGCTGAAGCCTTGGGCGCCGGGGTTCAGGATCCCGGCCCTGCCCGCGCTCGTCGAGACGCCGATCGCCGTGAACACGAGCACGAGCGCGCAGGGAATCAAGATCGCCAGCGACGCCATCTTCATCTCGTACGCCTCGACCTTCTTGCCCAGGTATTCGGGCGTGCGACCAACCATCAGGCCGGCGACGAACACGGCCACGACCGCGAACATCAGCATGCCGTAGAGCCCGCTGCCGACGCCGCCGAACACGACCTCGCCGAGCTGGATCAGCCACATCGGGACCAGCCCGCCGAGTGGCGTGAGCGAGTCGTGCATGGCGTTGACCGCACCGCAGGAAGCCGCGGTCGTCGTAGTGGCGAACAGGGCCGAGCTCGAGATGCCGAAGCGCACCTCTTTGCCTTCCATGTTGCCGCCGGACTGCAGAGCGCTTGCGGCCTGATCGACGCCGAGCGCGTGAAAGCCGGGGTTGCCCGCCTGTTCTGCGGCGACACACAGCCAGAGCAGGGGCAAGAAGATCGCCAGCATTGCCGCCAACAGCGCCCAGCCCTGGCGGATGTCCTTCACCATCCTGCCGAACGTGTAGCAAAGGGCGGCGCTGATCAGCAGCTGCGACAGCATCACCACGAAGTTCGAAATCGCCGTCGGGTTCTCGAACGGATGCGCGGAGTTCGCGTTGAAGAAGCCGCCGCCGTTGGTGCCCAGGTGCTTGATCGCGATCTGCGAAGCTGCCGGGCCCTGCGCGAGCACTTGCGTGGTCACGCGGCTCCCGTCCGAAGCCGTGAACGGCTCGAGTAACGGCACCGTGGTGTACGTCGAGAAGTTCTGGACCACGCCCTGCGACACCAGGAGCAGCGCGACCACCAGCGACAGCGGCAACAGGACGTACAGGCTGCCTCGCGTCAGGTCGACCCAGAAGTTGCCGAGCGAGTTGCTCGAGTGCCGCACGAAGCCGCGGATCACCGCGACCAGGACCGCCATGCCGGACGCCGCTGACACGAAGTTCTGCACCGTGAGCCCCAGCATCTGCGTCAGGTAGCTCATGGTCGTCTCGCCGCCGTAGCTCTGCCAGTTCGTGTTGGTGGCGAAGCTCACGGCGGTATCGAACGCAAGATCCGGCGTGGGAGCCGGCAACCCTTGCGGGTTCAGCGGCAGCGCGCCCTGCAAGCGTTGCAGCGCGTACACGACGAAGATGCCTGCAGCATTGAAGAGCAACATCGCGGCTGCGTAGTCCTTCCAGGTCATCTCCTGCTCCGGCTTCACGCCGGCGGCGCGGTAGAGCAGGCGCTCGAAGGGCCCGAGTAGCTTGCCGAGGAAGACCTGCTGGCCCTCGTAAACGCGGGCCATGTAGGTGCCCAGCGGCTTCACGAGCAGCAGCAGGACCGCCAGATACAGGCCGAGCTGCCAGAGCGCGTTGGACGTCATTGGAACGTCTCGGGCTTCAGCAGTGCGACCGTGAGGTACACGAGCAGCAGCACCGCCACGAGAGCGGAGATCGCATACAGCAGAGTCATGGCTCTCCTAACGCACCCGGTCGAACAGGCCGACCAGGGCGAACGAGGACCCGGCCAGCGCCAGAGCGAGAAGGAGGTAGACGATGTCCATGAACAGAGCCTGCGCTCCGCCTGATCAAGATTTCGTAAAGACCTTGCAACGGGAGATCAATAAAACATGAGGGAGACACTTCCGAAGGTGAGCAGCGCTCCGGATCGGTCCTATCCGAGCTCGGCGAGCCCGGGGTCGTTCTGGGCCCGGGGCCACCTGGATCGTGGTGGACGCACTCGTGACGCGATACCGCACCAGCACGTTGCTCGAGCCCTGCCAGGTCCGCGTGCCCAGCGGTTCCAGGCGCTTCGCAGCCTGGCTGACGAACGCCGGGCTGCCTGAGCCAAGCGCGACGGGGGCGATCATGAAATGAACCTCGTCGACGAGGCCGGCTGCTAGCAGGTCGTTCCACAGCGTGCGGCAGCCGAAGATCAGGATGTCGCGGCCCGCTCCACGCTTGAGCTCACGGATCGCGGCGTGCGCGTCCGCGCGCTTCGCGACGCGCGTCGTCGCGTGCCACGGCGAGCTCGGCTCCGGCTTGAGCGTGTCCGAGACCGCGCTCGTGAACGCGCCGAACCCGGGCTGGCCGTTCGCGGAAACGGGCGTGAAGCGCCAGCTGAATGCGAACACTCGTTCCGCGAAGAAGCGCAGCGCGTCGGTGCGACCGTCGAACCATGCGGGCAGCGGCGGCATCGTGAAGCGCACGTCTTCCGTGAACATCCGCGACAGAGCCTCCACCAACGCGGTAGAGCCAGGTCCGAAGCGAGCTCTGCCCGGAAAATCCCGAGAGCCCGCGCCGGGCGGCGAGCAGCGACTCTTGCAGCGCGTCCTCGGCGTCCTGCGCGGAGCCGAGGACGCGGTAGCCGTGCGCTTTCAGCTCGCGCCGAAACGGCGTGACCAGCCGTTCGAAAGCGCGCTGGTCACCGCGCTGCGCGGCCTCGAGATCCGTCATGGCTGCTCGCGCCCGTAAACCGCGCTTCGAACCGCGCGCTCTCTCTCCAGTTCGTCAGCGAAAACTGCAGGAGACTTGGAGGTGCGGATCGGATTCGAACCGACGTGTGATGGTTTTGCAAACCATTGCCTAACCGCTTGGCTACCGCACCAGGAAGGTCTTGGGCGCCGGAAGCTGCCACGATGCTCCGGGGAGATCAAGGGCGCACGCGCGTGTTTCGGGCGCGAAAACCTTGGAAAATGCGCCGGGCCGCGGGCCAGGTGCCGTTACTTGCACATGCAGTCGTAGACCTGGGCTGCGTACGGGTACGGCGCGGAGCCCTGCTGGAGGGTGTTGTTGCCGCAGATCTGGGTGACGCCCGTGCACGACGCGGGGCCGCAATCGTTCGCGACGAAGCAGTCGAGCACCTGTTCGCAGGCGCGCTGATCCGATTGCGTGCGTGACAGGCAGAGCTCGCCGCAGGCGTCGTCTTTCCAGCCGTAGACGCAGTTGCCGGGGACCGCGCAGGTGCCGGCATCGCAGTTGCCGCCCTCGCAGTCGTTGCCCGTCTCGCAGGCCATGCCGAGCGCACAAACGCCGCAGCTCCCGCCGCAGTCTTCGTCGCTCTCGTCGCCCGAGGGCTCGCCGTCGCCGCAGTGGTCGGGCGAGCAAACGCGCTCGTTGCATTGCGTGCCTGCGCAATCC